>JAXDMU010000466.1:0-3372 GCA_034665905.1 Aliidongia sp.
GTGAGGGGATTTATCGCCGATCCATCGCAAATGCGCGATGATGGCTCATGACACTCGAAGCGCTTCGGCACGCTGCCGCTGATATCGGTCTCACCGTGCGGGGTGGCTTTCACCCCGCGGCCGGCGATGGTGTGCCGGGTACCGTGGCGACGCTCGTGCTGCTCGGCCTCACCGGCCGGCACGGTTGGGCGCGGTTTCTCGATTCGTCGGAATATCGCGATGGGCATGCCGACCCGCTCGATCGCTGGTCGCGGCGCGTCGTCGGTGCGTTGGCCGAGTCGGTGAGTGGCGTTGCGTTCTACCCGTTCGGCGGGCCACCCTTTTTGCCATTCGGTCGCTGGGCCGCGCGGGCCGAGGCGGTTTTTCCGTCACCGCTCGGCTTGCTGATCCATCCCGACTGGGGCTTGTGGCACAGCTATCGCGGGGCGCTGGGCTTTGCCCAACGGCTGGCGCTGCCATCGCCCGATTCGCGACCGTCACCCTGCATCGATTGCGTGGATCGTCCGTGCCTCAGCGCCTGCCCCGTCGGTGCCTTCGGCCCGGCCGGCTACGATGTCGCCGCCTGCATCGGCCATCTCGACCGGCCGGAAGGGGCAGCGTGCCGGACGGCCGGCTGCCGCGCGCGCCGGGCCTGTCCGGTCGGAAGTGCGGCACAGCACGGGCCGGAACAGGCGGCATTCCATATGCAGGCGTTCCGCCGGGCGCAAGGATAGCGGCCGGCGGGCCGGCGCTCAGAGCCGGCGCGACACGACGATCGCGACGAGGCCGGCGATGGCGAGACCCACGCCGCGATAGGCCCAGACTGTCTGATCGATCATGAAATTGCCCGCGGGATAGGGAAAATACCCGGTACCCTGACCAATCCACACCAAGCCCAGCAAGGCCGCGAGAGTTCCGACGACAAGTAACAGGATTTTTCCGGCCCGCATGATCTACCTCCCTGATTTTTCAACGCTTATAGCAGCTTCGGGTGGCAGAGCCAGCCGGAACATCCCAGCCATGAGCGTTTCGGCTTTGGCGCGGGCCATGCTATGCACCGCTCATCGCTCCTCCGAAAGCCCCGCCCGTTCCAGCCATGCCCCCTGACGCCGAAGCCCTTCCCGCCATCCCGGCCGACGCGACGCCGATGATGGCGCAGTTCCTGGAGATCAAGCACCAGCATCCCGACCATCTGCTGTTCTATCGGATGGGCGATTTCTACGAGATGTTCTTCGAGGATGCCGCCAAGGCGTCGGCGGCACTCGACATCACGCTGACCCGGCGCGGCCGGCATGACGGGCAGGACATCCCGATGTGCGGCGTGCCGGTCCATGCCGCCGATGCCTATCTGGCGCGGCTCATCCGCCAGGGCTTCCGCGTCGCGTTGTGCGAGCAGATCGAGGAGCCGGCCGAGGCGAAGAAGCGCGGCGCCAAACAGCCGGTGAAGCGCGGCGTGGTCCGAATCGTCACGGCCGGCACGATCACCGAAGACAATCTGCTGGACGCCCGCCGGCACAATTTCCTGGCGGCCTTGGCCGAGGTGGCCGGCGACTATGCGCTGGCCTCGGTCGAGCTTTCGACCGGCGAGGTCGAGTTTCAGCTGGTCGCGGCGGCCGGTCTCGGGGCGGCGCTGGCGCGGCTCCAGCCCGGCGAGTTGCTGCTGAGCGAGCGGCTGCTTCAGAAGCCCGAACTCTTCGAATTGCTGGCCGACTGGCGCGCCGTGCTGACGCCGCAACCCAATGTCCGCTTCGACAGCGAGGCCGGACGGCTGCGCCTCGCGCGGCTCTATGGCGTCGGCACGCTCGACGGGCTCGGCAGTTTCGGACGCGCGGAATGCGCGGCCGGTGGGGCGCTCGTCGAGTATATCGACCTGACCCAGCGCGGCAAGCTGCCGCCCCTGAGTGCCCCGCGTCGCCTGAGTGCCGGGGCGGTCATGGAGATCGACGCCGCGACAAGGCGCAATCTCGAACTGGCGCTGACGCTCGCGGGCGAGCGGCGCGGCAGCCTGCTTGCCACGATCGACCGCACCGTCACCGGTGCCGGGGCAAGGCGCCTGACCGCCGATCTGGCCGGGCCGCTGACCGATCCGGCGGCGATCGATGCGCGGCTCGATCTGGTCGAGCTTTTCGTGCGCACCGACCGGTTGCGCGAGGATCTTCGCGTGCTCCTGAAGGAATGCCCGGACATGGCGCGGGCGCTCTCGCGCCTGACGCTCGGCCGTGGCGGCCCGCGCGATCTGGCGGGCTTGCGCGACGGGCTCAAGGTGACCGCGCGGCTAAAGCCACTGCTCACCGCCTTGCCCCAGGCCGAGGGCGGGCTGCTGCGCCGGGCCGTGGCCGATCTGGGCGAGCATGACGTGCTGATCCTTCGGCTGGGCCGGGCGTTGGCCGATGAACTGCCGCTCTTGGCCCGCGACGGCGGCTTCATCGCCGCGGGCTACGCCTTCGATCTCGACGAATGGCGCCAGCTGCGCGACGAAAGCCGGCGCACGATGGCCGCCCTCCAGGCGCGCTATGCCGAGGCGACCGGCGTTGCCAGCCTCAAGATCCGGCACAACAATGTGCTGGGCTATTATATCGAAGTGACGCCTTCCCATGCCGGCAAGCTCGATGCCGGGCCGGGCGGCCTCTTCATCCATCGCCAGACCATGGCCAATGCCATGCGCTTCACCACGGTGGAACTGAGCGAGATCGAGACCCGGATCGGTCAGGCGGCCGACAAGGCGCTGGCGCTCGAACTGGCGCTGTTCGAGGATCTGGTCGGCGAGGCGGTGGCGCGCGCCGAGGCGATCCAGCGCGCCGCCGCCGCCTTGGCGGCACTTGATGTCGCAGCGTCCCATGGCGAACTCGCGGTCGAGCGGCGCTATTGCCGTCCGATGGTCGAACCCGGCACCGCGTTCGAAATTCGCGGCGGCCGGCATCCGGTGGTCGAGGCCGGGCTGCCGGCCGGCGGCCGCTTCGTCGGCAATGACTGCACGCTCGAGTCGGGCCGGCGGCTCTGGCTGCTGACCGGGCCGAACATGGCGGGCAAGAGCACGTTTTTGCGCCAGAACGCGCTCATCGCCGTGCTGGCGCAGATCGGCGCCTATGTCCCGGCCGAGTCGGCGCGGATCGGCATCGTCGATCGGCTCTATAGCCGGGTCGGTGCGGCCGACGATCTGGCGCGCGGCCGTTCGACCTTCATGGTCGAGATGGTCGAGACCGCGGCGATCCTGAACCAGTCCGGGGCGAACGCACTGGTCATCCTCGACGAGATCGGCCGCGGTACGGCGACCTATGACGGCCTGTCGATCGCCTGGGCCGCGGTCGAGCATCTGCATGACCGCAACCGCTGCCGCGCCCTCTTCGCCACGCATTATCACGAGCTGACGGCACTCGCCACGACGCTGGCCGA
>JAXDMU010000467.1:0-2654 GCA_034665905.1 Aliidongia sp.
TGATGGCGGTCGGGTTGATGATGCTGCCGGCCGCGGCGGCGCGGTTCTGGGCGCGCGAGGTCTGGTCGCTGGCGGCGATCAGCACGGCGCTCGCTTGTTTTGCCGGGTATTTCGGGTTGCTCGGCTCGTATTATCTGAATCTGCCCTCCGGTCCGGCGATCATCCTGACGGCCGGGATGGCCTATGCGCTTTCGGTGCTGTTCGGCCGGCGCGATTCGATCCGCAGTCGATATCTCGTCCGCCGCCATCTGGCCGCGTGAGATATGCTATGCTGAAGCATCTGTTCCCGGTTCTGCTCGCCCTGCTGCCGCTCTGTGCGCATGCCGACGCGGGCAAACTGCCAGTGGTCGCGAGCTTTTCCGTGCTGGGCGATCTAGTGCGCCAGATCGGCGGCGATGATGTCCAAATCGATACGCTGGTCGGGCCGGACGGCGATGTGCATGTCTATCAGCCGAGTCCGGGCGACGCGCGCAAGCTAGCCGCGGCGCGCCTCGTCGTGGTCAATGGCCTCGATCTTGAAGGCTGGATGGCACGGCTGATCGCCTCGGCCGGCTTCAGGGGTGACATCGTCACCGCGACGCAAGGCGTCGTGCCGCTGCAAAGCACCGAGGATGGACGGACGCTGCCCGACCCGCATGCCTGGCAGGATCTGGCCAATGGCCGGGCCTATGTCCGCAATATCGCCGCCGCCTTGGCCGCGGCCGATCCCGGCCATGCCACGAACTACGCCGATCGCGCCGCCGCCTATGATGCGGAACTGGCCGACCTCGATAAATGGGTCAAGACGGAAATCGCCACGATCCCGCCCGAGCAGCGCCGGATCATCACGACTCACGATGCGTTCCGCTATTTCGGCCATGCCTATGGCATTGAATTCCGCGCCCCGGTCGGCATGAGCGAGGACAGCGAGCCCAGTGCCGGCGCGGTCGCCGCTCTGATCCGCACGATCCGCCACGATCATATCCGGGCACTGTTCATCGAAAACATGACCGATCCGCGCCTGATCGAGCAATTGGCGCGTGAGACCGGCGCGGTACCGGGCGGCGCCCTCTTCGCCGATGCGCTGTCGAAACCCGGCGAGGGCGGCGAAAGCTATGTCGCGATGTTCCGCCACAATTTGCCGGCGATGGTGGCCGCCATGGCGCGGAACTGAGCGTCCGACCTATATCGGAAGTTCGATTTTCGCATCCGGATCGCCAGCTTTCAGCGCATTCATCCAGGCCAGGCACAATTCGCAGGAAGCATAGCTTCCATAGTCGCGCAACTCGTCGCGCTCGACGATCGGGAAGGTCGAGTAGATGTAGCGGACATCGTTGCGATCGGCGACGCCGTACAGCATAAAATAAACGGCATCGAGCTTCGCCCGGAGCATCAGCCGGCGGCGCTTGTCCCAGATGAAGGGCGGCTTTACCGTCCCGTCCGCCGCCAGATAACCGAGATCCTCGGCCAACGGTGCCATGTCATGAGCGGTATAGGTCAGTTCGAGCACGGTTTCGCGGACAATCTCGGCGACGTTCTTCGATCCGAATCGGATAGAATGATACGTATCTGCTGCCACGACCGGAAGCTGCTCTACTATGTACCAGTTCACACTGGTACTATGAACTTTAGATCGAGATACAAAATCAAAAACTATCGCATTTAAGTTCCCCAATAGAAATAGATATTCTACGTCGCATTTTATGTCATGATTTGGAAGAAGAATTGGTAATTTATTACCAAATCCGGCAAAAGGCACTGCGGCGGCAATAATCGTTCGAGCATCGGTAGCACGGGCGATATCACGAAATGACATGACCCACCTCAAAGTAGCGGGGAGCTTTACCTTATCACCAAGCACCCAGTATTGAGGGGTGGGTAAAAATTGCGGGTCGGCTTTCTGCTTGTCGGGGATTTCACCGCTCAATGCCGCGTTATGGAGGTTTTCGTCGTTGGTTACCACCGACGCCGCACGATGATCGAATTGGTGAACCATGCGACCGACATAAAGGGGCACCCATTCCCCCTCGGCACTGCGCCACCGATTGCCGCCGATCGGATAGGCACCGATCTCTTCCTCAAGCATTTGCCGCGTATGAAACAGATGGGAATCATTGGTCATATGAAACATCGTCGCATATTGCACCGGCCACGCCTTGATCGGCACCTCGCCCGACCGATCGACCAGGATCGGCAGCCGGCGATAGATCGCCGCCGTCAATTCCGCATCGCGCCGGGTGCGGAAGATCGGCGCGGTTCCGGTGTTGGGATTCACTCTTGCAAAATCCTCCGCCGTCAGTGGAAAACAGCGTTCCGGATTCTCCAAATCATCTAGAGAACGAAGATAGAATGCGCATCTGGCGGCGTCGAATTTTCGCAGTGGGCTTGCGACGAAAATCAAGAATTTGAAGGAAGCGTGAACATCCGGAAAGAAAATCTTTTTGTTTTCAAAATCATAGAGTGCTTTCAGGCGGCCCCTGGTTGCGACACCGCGAAAGAACGGAGCGGCGGTCTTGTCCGAGGCGATACCGGATGGCGTCAACAATCCAACCATTCCATCCGGCCGAGCCAGTTTCATGGTAACTGCTCACCCATCTGAGGCTGGTGGTCTGGTGACCGGGTTTGGGCGAGTATGTGGTTGACATGACGTTGTAACCATGATTCTAAGATTCGAT
>JAXDMU010000468.1:0-2824 GCA_034665905.1 Aliidongia sp.
AGACGAAAAACGACGCCGCGTTCATATTCCTGGTTGATGCCGAAGGATTTGAGCGCGAGCAGAAGCAGGATGCCGGTCGGCACCAGGGTAATCAGCCATATGGAGAGAAGCATTTGATGCCTCGATATGCCGCGAGCATGCGGCGTGGCGCGGCACGGTGACCGCGCCGGATCCTTTATACCTGTGTGTTCCCGATTCCAATACAGGCAAGAAAACACCCGGGAGTCGCCCCCCGGGTGCTTTAGTCATTCCAGTGATAGCTACCGATCAGTAAGAATAATACATGTCGTACTCGACCGGGCTGGGCGTCATTTCCCAGCGCGCGACGTCTTCGAACTTCAGCTCGATATAGGCTTCGATCTGGTCCTTGGTGAACACGTCGCCCTTGAGCAGGAAGTCGTGATCGGCCGCGAGTGCGCCCAGTGCCTCGCGCAGCGAACCGCACACCGTCGGCACGGCCTTCAGCTCTTCGGGCGGCAGATCGTAGAGGTTCTTGTCCATCGCATCGCCGGGATGGATCTTGTTCTGGATGCCGTCCAGGCCGGCCATCAGCATCGCGGCACAGGCCAGATACGGGTTGGCGGCCGGGTCGGGGAACCGCACCTCGACGCGCTTGCCCTTGGGGCTCGACACATAGGGGATGCGGCACGAGGCCGAGCGGTTGCGGGACGAATAGGCCAGCAGCACCGGCGCCTCGAACCCGGGGATCAGCCGCTTGTAGCTGTTGGTCGTCGGGTTGGTGAAGGCGTTCAGCGCCTTGGCGTGACGGATGATGCCGCCGATGTAATAGAGTGCGGTATCCGACAGATCGGCATAGCCCGAGCCGGCGAAGGTCGGCTTGCCTTCCTTCCAGATCGACTGATGGACATGCATGCCCGAACCATTGTCGCCCTTGATCGGCTTGGGCATGAAGGTTGCCGTCTTACCGTATTGATGGGCGACATTGTGGACGACATATTTGTAGATCTGCATGTCGTCCGCGGTGCGGACCAGCGTGTCGAACACGAAGCCCAACTCGTGCTGGCTCGGCGCCACCTCGTGATGGTGCTTTTCGACCTTGAGGCCCATATCGAGCATGACCGACAGCATCTCGGCGCGCAGATCGGTCGCACTATCGACCGGCGGCACCGGGAAATAGCCGCCCTTGACCGGCGGGCGATGGCCGGTATTGCCGTCTGGATAGGTCTTGAAGGTGTTGTACGGGCCTTCGTCGCTGTCGATCTCATAGGCGCCGCTGTTCATGGTCTGCTTGTAGCGGACGTCGTCGAACACGAAGAACTCGGCTTCCGGGCCGAAATACGCTTTGTCGCCGATGCCGGTCGAGGCCAGATAGGCTTCGGCCTTCTTGGCGGTCGAGCGCGGATCGCGGCTATAGGCCTGGCCGGTGCCGGGCTCGGCGATGTCGCAGAAAATGATCAGCTGGGTCTGGGCCGCGAAGGGGTCCAGCACCGCCGTGGACAGGTCGGGCATCAGCGTCATGTCGGAATCGTTGATCGCTTTCCAGCCGGCAATCGACGAGCCGTCAAACATCACGCCATCGGTCAAAAGGTCGCGATCGACGGTACGGACATGATGGGCCAGATGCTGCCACTTGCCGCGCGGGTCGGTGAAGCGGAAATCGACATATTTGACTTCGTGCTCCGTAATCATCTCAAGAATTTTATCGACATCGGGCATCTGCGGATTCCTTCGTTGGCAGATCGTTCAAAGGCGAAAGCCGGGCTGGGGGTCGTGCGACATCCTGCCCCCGGTCCACCCCATTCGGCCTTCTATATCGTTTTTTCATGCAAACCAATATGTGGAGTGCTCAAAAATCCATCAAATCGCGTCGGCCCCGCGCTCGCCCGTCCGGATGCGGACGACCTCCTCAATCGGGCTGACGAAGATCTTGCCGTCGCCGATCCGGCCGGTATGGGCGGCGTGCATGATCGCTTCGACAGCGCGCTCGACCAGGGCATCCTCGATGATGACCTCGATCTTCACCTTGGGCAGGAAATCGACGACATATTCCGCCCCGCGATAAAGCTCGGTATGGCCTTTCTGGCGACCGAAACCCTTGGCCTCGGTCACGGTGATGCCTTTGATCCCGACCTCGTGGAGGGCATCTTTGACCTCGTCGAGCTTGAAGGGCTTGATGACGGCTTCGACCTTTTTCATGGGAACTCCTCGGGCTTCGGGACGCTTGCGGGCGGGGGCACCGCCGCAGCGACTGAAGCATGCACTGTGCCAGCGCCGCACCGCGCGCCAGAACCCCGGCGCGCGGCCGGGGCCAAGGCGATGCGGGAGCCTCGGTCCTGCCGGCTTTCTCGACATCTCTTCGCGCCGACTCTATAATCCCGCAAGGCCGCAGGGCGCAATCCCGGTGGCAGGGAAGCCATGCCTCGAACGACGCTTGACCGTCGGCGCGGGGCTGGGGTAGGAACGCCGTCTCTGGTGTGGCGGGTGTAGCTCAGTTGGTTAGAGCGCCAGATTGTGATTCTGGATGTCGCCGGTTCGAGCCCGGTCACTCGCCCCAGACCTTCCAATAAGTGTACGACTGCGCTGCATAAACTGTTATCGTATTGGGTAGCACGGGAGGCGCAATTCGCCGAGCGGCGTTAGTCCGTGACGTCGGCTTTCGCGGGCGAGGGTCAAGGGATCTTCAGGAGGTCGGCTTTGGCACGGATCGGTCACCGCGGACAGACGGTTCGCTTCAAGGTGCTCTTCAACCTTAGTGTCAGTGGCTTGAGCCTTGGGAAAGGATTGATGAGATGGAAACGTGCCTGGGCGTTTGCGGCCGTCGCGATGGGGCTGTTCTGTCAGAGGCCGATCATGGCTGAACCCG
>JAXDMU010000469.1:0-3626 GCA_034665905.1 Aliidongia sp.
CCGATCCCGATCAGGTGCTGCGGATCGACGGTGAACCCACACCGGAACCCGAGATCGCCATTCTCCAGCCCGAGGCGGAATTGCCCTGGGCCGGACACATGGGCGTCCATGCCCTGCCCGAGATCTATCTGGCGATCCAGGCGCATCGCACCGTGCTGATCTTCGTCAATACCCGCGCCCAGGCCGAGATCGTGTTCCAGGCGCTGTGGCGCATGAACGACGCCAACCTGCCGATCGGGCTGCATCATGGCTCGCTCTCCGCGGAGCAACGACAGAAGGTCGAGGCGGCTATGGCCGAGGGCCGCCTGCGCGCCGTGGTCGCAACCGCCTCGCTCGATCTGGGCGTCGATTGGGCCGCGGTCGATCTGGTCGGGCAGTTGGGGGCACCCAAGGGTGTCAGCCGGCTGGTCCAGCGCATCGGTCGGGCCAATCACCGCTTCGACATGCCGAGCCGCGCGCTCTGGGCGCCGGCCAATCGCTTCGAGGTGCTGGAATGCCTGGCCGCAATCGAGGCCGTGCGCGCGCACCATCTCGACGGCGATCGGCCGCGGCCGGGTGGCCTCGATGTGCTGGCCCAGCATATTCTGGGCATGGCCTGCGCCGGGCCGTTCGAGGCCGATGCGCTTTACGCGGAGACCCGCGAGGCGGCCCCCTATCGCACGCTGTCGCGCGAAGATTTCGACGATGCGCTGAGCTTCGTCGAAACCGGCGGCTATGCGCTGAAAAGCTATGATCGCTGGCGGCGGTTGTTCCGCGACAGTCTCGGCCGCTACCATGTCACGGGCGACGATGTCGCCCGGCGCTACCGGATGAATATCGGCACTATCGTCGAATCGGCAATGCTCAAGGTGCGGCTCGGCCACGGCCCGGTGCTGGGCGAGGTCGAGGAGTATTTCGCGCAGATGCTGGTCGCGGGCGACACGTTCCTGTTCGCCGGGCAATTGCTGCGCTTCGAGCGTATCCGCGAGATGAGCGTCGAATGCCGACGGGTCGACAGCGGCCAGCCGCCCAAGATCCCGGTCTATGCCGGCGGGAGGCTGCCGCTCTCGACCTATCTGGCCGACCGTGTGCGCGCGATCCTGGCCGATCCGCGCCATTGGGCCGATCTGCCGGCCGATGTCCAGGATTGGCTGCGGCTGCAACGCTATCGCTCGGTCCTGCCGCGCGCCGACGGGCTGTTGATCGAGACTTTTCCGCGCGGCGGCAAATGGTTCCTGGTCGCCTATTGCTTCGAAGGCCGCAACGCGCATCAGACCCTGGGCATGTTGCTGACCCGGCGGATGGAGCGCGCGGGGCTGCGGCCGCTCGGGTTCGTCGCGACCGACTATGTACTGGCGGTGTGGAGCGTCGAGCCGGCACGCGATTTCGCGGCGCTGTTCGACGAGGACATGATGGGCGACGATCTCGAAGCCTGGATGGCCGAATCCTCGATGCTGCGGCGGATCTTCCGCAATGTCGCGATCATCGCCGGGCTGATCGAGCGCAATCTGCCGGGTCTCGCCAAGACCGGGCGGCAGGTCACCTTCAGTTCCGACTTGATCTATGACGTGCTGCGCCGTCATCAGCCGGACCATATCTTGCTGCGGGCGACGCGCGAGGATGCCGCGAGCGGCCTGACCGACATCCGCCGGGTCGGCGAGATGCTCGGCCGCGTGCGCGACCATATCGACCATCGCCGGCTCGACCGCATCTCGCCACTGGCCGTGCCGGTGCTGCTGGAAATCGGCAAGGAACAGGTCTATGGCAACGAAGACGAGTTGCTGGCCGATGCCGAGGCGCTGATCGCCGAGGCAATGGGCGGCACGGCCGGCTGACGGTCACTCGTCCAGGATGGCGACCGCCCGCGTCCAGCCGGCCGAGGCGGCGCGGATCTTGACCGGAAAGCAGCAGATGGTGAAGCCCGCGGCCGGCAAGGCTTCGAGATTATGCAGCTTTTCCAGGTGGCAATAGCCGATCTCGGCACCGGCCTTGTGGCCTTCCCAGATGATCGACGGGTCGTGCGTCTGGACCCAGCGCTTGGCCGTGTGAATGAAGGGCGCATCCCAGCTCCAACCATCGGTTCCGGTCAGCCGCACACCACGCTCCAGCAGATAGAGCGTCGCCGCCCGCCCCATGCCGCAGCCGCGCGACACGTAATCATTCTGGCCATAGCGCGCGCCGGCACTGGTATTGACCACCACGATATCGAGCGGTTTCAGTGTGTGACCGATCCGCAGCAGTTCGGCTTCGACCTCGGTGGCCGTGACGACATGGCCATCGGGTAAATCGCGGAAATCCAGCTTGACACCGGGCTGAAAGCACCAGTCGAGCGGCACCTCGTCGATCGTCCAGGCGCGCTCACCCTGATTCATCGTCGGATGATAATGCCAGGGCGCATCGAGATGCGTGCCGTTATGGGTCGAAAGCCGGATTTGCTCGACCGCCCAGCCCTTGCCCTCGGGCAATTGCTCGGGCGTGAGGCCGGGAAAGAACCCGGCGATCTGACCGGCGGTCTGATCGTGATCGAAATAGGTGATCTCAGGCCCTGTTCCGGGTGGATCGGCTTTGACGCCGTTTTCCAGCGGTACACTCAGATCGATCAGGCGGCGCGGCATATTTGGCCTTTCGGTGGATTGTGGCAGAGTGGCGCCAACTTAGATCGGCCAAAGCGAGGTGACCATGGTGCCGTTGACACGCAGCTATGTTCACGGCACCGGCGCGGTGCCGCTGCTGGATCTGACGATCGGCGAATTGCTCGACCAGGCGGCGGCACTGCATGGTGACCGGCCGGCGCTGGTCGTGCGCCATCAAGGGACGCGCTGGAATTATCGCGAGTTGAACGAGGCGGCGAACCGCTTCGCCGCCGGCCTGCTGGCGCTCGGGCTCGAGCGTGGCGACCGGATCGGCATCTGGTCGCCCAACAACACCGAATGGGTCGTGACCCAATTCGGCGCTGCCAAGGCCGGGCTGATTCTGGTCAATATCAACCCGGCCTATCGGCTGTCGGAACTGGAATATTGCCTGAACAAGGTCGGCTGCCGCGCGCTGATCCTGGCCACCTCATTCAAATCCAGCGATTATCTCGGCATGATCCGCGAGCTGGCGCCCGAGCTGGGGGCGGCCGACACGCTTGCCGCGGCCCGGCTGCCGGATTTGCGCCACCTGATCGTGATCGGCAGCGAAGCGCCGGCCGGCATGATGCGGTTCGGCGATGTTGTGGTCCTGGCCGACGAGACCGGCCTGGCGCACGTGGCGGCGCTCGGCCCAACGCTGCAATTCGACGATCCGATCAATATCCAATTCACCAGCGGCACCACCGGAGCCCCCAAGGGCGCCACGCTATCGCACCACAATATCGTCAATAACGGATTTTTCATCGGCGAGCGGATGGCGCTGACCCCGGCCGACCGGCTGTGCATTCCGGTGCCGCTTTATCATTGCTTCGGCATGGTGTTGGGCAATCTCGCCTGCGTCAGCCATGGCGCCGCCATGATCTATCCGGGCGAAGGGTTCGAACCCAGGGCCGTGCTCGAGACGGTGGAGGCCGAGCGCTGCACGGCGCTGCATGGCGTGCCGACCATGTTCATCGCCGAACTCGATCATCCGGAGTTCGATCGCTTTGACCTGTCGAGCCTGCGCACCGGCAT
>JAXDMU010000470.1:0-3241 GCA_034665905.1 Aliidongia sp.
CGGCCGGATCGAATCCGTCGAAGAAATAATTGATGTCGATGCTGAAATAATGGGCGATCAGCCATAATTTGTCGGGCGGCACCTTGGCGCGACCGTGCTCGTATTTGGCGATCTGCTGAAAGGTCAGACCGCACAGTTCACCCATTTCGGTCTGATTTTTGTCGTTGTAGAGGCGCAGAACATTCAGCCTTCGCCCGACATGCTGGTTGAAGGCTTGACCGAACGACCGCCAGCTATTGGGGGCGCGCGGTCGCGTGAAGGAGACGGTCCTGCCGGTTCTGGGCGCGGGCAGATCCAGCGCCGGCCGGGGCAGCCGGGCCATCACGCCACCTCTTCGACGATATGGCGGTGCGCGCGCGCGAACAGGGGCGCCAGATCGAAGGGATCATCGAAGCGGTCGGCCTGCCGGCGCAACTCGCCGGCGGCCATCGGCGTCGGCGAGTGGATTGTCGAAACAACAGTGACCCGCACGCCCTTGCGCTGAAGTGTCTCGACCGGCCGGCGCAGATCGCCCAGGCCGGAGAACAGCACGACATGATCGAGATAGGGCGCCATCTCGACCATATCGATCTTGAGGCCGTTCCTGACCCGGCGGCTGCCATTATCGTCGATGAATTCCTTGGCCTGTTTGATGGCCGTGGTAAAGCCGTTATAATCGAGCCATTCATGGAGTTTCCGGCCGGGCGAGGCATCCCGCCCCGGCAGAATGGCATTGTAGTAGAACGCGCGAACGACTTGGCCCCCGGCCTGATAATGGGCCAGCAGCTTTCCGTAATCGATGAAGACATTCAACGCACGTGCGGCTTCGAGAAGGTGTACGCCGTCAATGAAGAGACCAATCCGTTCACGCGGGATGTAACGGACGAGAGGTTCGTCAACCATTCTTGAACCTCGACGACTGAATAGGATTCATCGAAAATCTGAAACCCCGTTGCAATAAATGTTCTTAGAAAGATATAGTTATTGGCACTTTGATTTTGTAGTTAAGTAGTTAAGATCATTGCGACTTCAAAAGAAGCAATCGATATGATAGATTGCGAAATCAAAGGCGCGGTACGCCAATTGTGATAGCAGTTTGTCCGAAAAGTTGAGATTTATATCGCTATTTTTCGTTTTTATTATTTTCAGTAGAAAATGGCCTGTAACTATTTGAGCCATCGATCTGGCCGGGCGGCATCACGCTCATATCTGTCGCGAACCTTACGGCACACCATCCGGCCGCCGCGGGCATCGGAGACAATCCGAAACTTTCCTAAAAAAGCCGACCGGACCTCGCCTCACGACCTTTTTGCCGTCTTGAACAGCGTTCGATTGGATCACCGATCCGTTGCGAACGCTCTGGCTGACCATCCACCGGCCTCCAAGGGTATCGGAGACATTTCCGAAGACATCGAAACTTTTATAAACTTTTATAAAAATGTGGAACGGACCACGGCTTCGTCCGTCGAGACGTCACGCTTCGTCATAGCGCGGTGAATGCACCGCCATCGGCGCCGCGATGGCCGGTTCGGTGTCGTTGGCGCGGAGCGGGGATTGTCGGCTCGACCGAGCACCAGCAGCATTTCGGCGTGGGGTGTCCGGTGGCGATGGCGAAGCCATAGGCCGCGCAAAAAAACATGGGAAGCGACCGGCGCTATTGCGGTGCCGGCCTTCCGGTCGCGATCAGCTACAGATTGAAAATGGTGTCGTGCGCGGTGCTATCCCGGTCACGGCGGTTCAGCGGCCGGCAAATTCAGTGCTGGTAATTCCCGTCAGCGGGTTCGCGCGCTCGACGAGGTGGTCGTAGGCGGCGGTGGTGTCGGCACCGGCACCGCAGGTACCGGGGTGACGATCTGAGGGTTTTGACCGGTGCCGAGCGGCTGCGGGCCAGGGCCGGGCACAATCTTGCTGCGGGCGGCTGGCACCGCGGGGTGGGACGCGGCCTGACTGGCCGGCGCATGTGCCGCAACTCTGACGATCGCCGGAACATCGAAAGCATAGGGCGGAAGGATAATAGGCATAAGGTTCAAGCCCCAGAATCGGTGCGGTCAGCGGGGTCGCGTGCTCGACGAGGTGGTCGTAGGCGGCGGTGAAGTCGATGGCGCAACCGGCACCGCAGGTACCGGGCTGACGATCTCGGGGGTTTGACCAGTGCCGAGCGGCCGCGCGCCGGGGCCGGGCACAATCTTGCCGCGGGGAGCCGGCGCCGCAAGGTGGGAAACGGTCGGAGCGGCCGGTGCATGCGCCGCAACCTTGACGATCGCCGGAACATCGAAGGCATGTGGCGGAAGGATAATAGGCATCAGGTTCAAGCCCCAGAATCGGCAGATCCGGCAGTATTGCTGCCGCCGCCCGAAGGTTCTTCAGGACTGCTTCTTAGCAGATTTAGCCGATCGGACGAAACGATTCGATGCAACGTGTAGTCGATGGCGTCGTCTTCGGACCAGCGCGCACTCTTGGCGACCCAGGCTGCGAGGATTTCGGGTGTCACATTTGCCGTCAAAAGCGCCCGATGCAGGTCGTAAACCCGCTGCTCGGTCGGCTCCCGGATTTCTTTGGTGCGGGCCTGCTCGGCATCGACCCAGCCGATCAGTTGGGCCGATTCGGCATAGAGGCCGGCGAGAGCCGCAAAGGCAGCCCAAAGCTGTAGATGAATCCACAGCCAGTGACCGCGTTCCTTGATGAGCAGCGGCAGGGCTTCCTCGGCGGAAATTAGCGCTTCGGCATGATCGCCCCGGACGACGAGATAGGCGGCAAGGTTGGTCAAGGGCCGTGCAAGCTGATAGTGCTCCCCTGCGGCGCGCAGGCCGTTGGCCGATGCCCGCGCATATTCGATCGCCTGATCGATCGTGCCGCGGCGGAATTCGAGTTCGCCAAGATTGAACAGGACGATATTCTGCCGGAGGGCATCCTTCATCTGCTCGGCCATATCGCCCGCAATAGTCAGGCAGCGCACGGCCTCGGCAATGTCGTTTCTATTCCGCGCGAGGTTGCCGCAATTCATCATGATAGTCAGTAGAGATTTGATACGATTGCTGCCCGACAAGAGCGTCCACGCTTCATCCAGGGTGGCTTTCGCTTCGTCATGCCGGCCGAGATAGACATATTCACCGCCGAGCATGGCCAGGACGGCCCCCAGATTCAGCTGGTCCTCCAGCTTGCGATAGATCGCAGCCGATTGCTCCAGCAATGCCACTGCCCGAAGGCGATCGGCATGGCGGCACAGGATACCGGCATATCGCAGGAACCGAGCGGCATCGGC
>JAXDMU010000471.1:0-2647 GCA_034665905.1 Aliidongia sp.
GTATCGCGCGTCTCATAGCTGCCCTTGATCCGACCGCGCCGGGTCAGGATCGCCTCCAGCACGACCAGCACCACGAAGATCGGCGTCGCGAGCGTCACCGCATTGGGCAGATCGATCGACGCACTCATGCCGCGACCGCCTGGACCGAGCCGGCGCGCAGACTGTGCAGCCGCGCACACCAGAGCGCCGCCCGTTCCGCATCGCCCAGATCGAAGACGAGGCGCGGCGCGGTGAAATCGCCGAGGCGCAGGGTGACCCGGCCGACTCCGGCGACGCTGACGCCGCCGAACCCCGCCGGTTCGATCAACCGGACGAGCCAATGCTTGCCGCGGGCGGCGATCACACCGATCGCGGCCGGCCCGTCCAACTGCAACAAGGCCCCGTCGCGCGGTGCGGTGAGCACAATCTCGCCCACTCTTGCCTGGGGATACTCGGCCAGAAACACCGCCCTCGCCGCCTCGACCGACTCCAGCCGGGCGGTGACGCTGTGGCCGAGCCAGTGGATCAGCCCGGTGAGGGCCGCGATCGAGACCAGATTGGCTGCGAACAGCAGGGCGACACTCATGCCATTTCTCCTGTCCGGCCGGAAGCGGACGAGCAATGATAAGCCATCACCGTTACGAGATTAATCGAATTCGCCGCACCCGAGCGGCAATACCCTTCGTGGTCTTGGTGCGCTTCGTGGTGAATCGCCGCTTTACCGCAGATCGGCATCTCGGCCTGCGTCCTCACCCGCCCCCCCGGAGGTTCCCGCATCCGCCCTCGATTTTGTCCGGGATAATACGGATATTCTGATTGTTCTGTTCATCTGGCAATCGAGGCAGCCATGGCCCAAACGACGGCGGTGGAGTTCCAGCGTAAGTTCGGCGAGTTTCAGCATCAAGCGCAGCGCGAGCCGGTCGAGATCACCCGGCATGGCCCCGGGAACTGGTGCTGATGTCGGCCGATCACTATGACTGGCTGATGGCAGCGACGCGGCGGACACACCGGACGTCGGACGCGGCGTCGGTTGTGGTCGATGCCGCGCGGCGCACGACGATGGACCCGGAACACGCCGCCCTCGATGATCTGCTGAAGTGAGGCGATTGCCGTGCCGCTCCCCGAACCTCGATCCGGCTTGATCTTTCGCTACGATTATTTCTGGTCCCGCGAAGCCGCCGCGGGGCGTGACCAGGGCAAGGAACGCCCGCCTGTCTGGTCGCCGCGATGGATTCTCTCACCACGCCGCGCTTTATCGTCATTCTGCCGATCACCACCCCCGCCCGACCAGAACACCGTCGGCGTGGCGATCCCGGCGAAGGTTGGCCGGGCACTCGGCCTCGACGACGCGCCCTCATGGGTGATCGTCTCGGAGCACAATGTCGATGAATGGCCCAATGCCGGCTTGGCCCCGGTGCCGGGCCGGCCGGGACTCTTCAGCTACGGCTTCATCCCGCCCGGCCTGTTCGCCACGGTCAAGGCCAAGTTCCTGGAGCAGAGCGGGCAAGGACGGCGGGCAAGCGTACGGCGGTGAGGCACGAGGGCCGCAAGCCGCCAACGGGCTTGTTATCCCCCGGCGTTCGGTCAATATTAAGCAACATGACGAAAGAACAGATCATCGCGACCTTGCGCGCTCACGAGTCGGAGCTTCACCAGCGCGGCATCCGCCATGTGGCACTGTTCGGATCGGTCGCGCGGGGTGTGGCGACGGCGACGAGTGACATTGATATTCTGATCGAGCTTGAACCCGACGCACCGATCGGCGTCTTTGAATATGTCGTGCTGACCGATTATATCGGCGCGCTGTTCCCGGTGCGGACGGACATTGCCAACCGCGCGATGCTCAAGCCCCATGTGCGCCCCGCCGCCGAGCGCGATGCGATTTATGCATTCTGATCTGACCCATCAGGCTTTGCTCGACATTCTGGAGAATGCCACGCTCGCGCAGTCTTTCGTTGGTGATATGAACCTGTCCGACTTTGCCGCCGATCGGCGCACTTTCTATGCCACAGTACGGTGTCTTGAAATTATTTCCGAAGCGAGCCGCCACCTTGACGAAGGGTTGCTTGCCCGTCACCCGGAACTGCCGTGGCGGGCGATCCGAAGCAGCGGCAATGTCTATCGCCACAATTACGACAATGTGGCCGAAGCATTTGTGTTGCGCACCGTGCGCGACAGCTTGCCGCCGCTTTTAGCCGTCGTCCGGCACGAACTCGACGGGGCGTAACGTAAAGCGCTATCCGACACCAAATCCCTTATGCGGGCGTCCTGCGCCCTCGTGCAAACCGTGCCGATGAACGGTAGACGCGGGGTGGATTTTTAGGCTTTGAGCTTATTTCCCCTGATAGGGTCGGAGAATGAGAATTTTTTAGAGCGTCGAAGTTGTAGATTTCCGGGCGATCCCCATGTCTAAGGTCTCGCTTTTGATCCCGGAATTTCCATATGCCTGCCACAGCCGCTGAGCCCACGCCGCCGAAGCTCTTCATTTCCTATAGTTGGACATCGGAAGACCACAAACAGTGGGTCCTCGACCTGGCAACCGGGCTCAGAGAAAACGGTGTCGATGTCATTCTAGATCGATGGCACCTGCTGAACGGCCAAGACACCCACGTGTTCATGGAACAGATGGTCAATGACCCGGAGATCGAGCATGTGGCACTGATATGTG
>JAXDMU010000472.1:0-3917 GCA_034665905.1 Aliidongia sp.
GTTGTCCAAGGTGACCGTTTACCGGTTGCCTTGGCAACCGGATCGGCACCTCTGAACTCTCCCAGATGGGATAGGAGGCAATGTGGATCGTCAAAGCGCTGTGCAACGCTTGCTCAATGCCGATATGGCGGAGAAACAGGCAAATGAGGTGGTGGCTATGATGGCCGATCAAATCGACACCCTTCAAGAACGAGGCGATGCCCGACTGGAACAGGTGATGTCTCGGTTCCGAGAAGACAATGTGAGGCTCATAAAAGAGTTCGAACTTTCTTCGGAAAAATCGAAGGCTTCGTTCGAGACTGCAATACGTGAGGCAATCTCAGATTTGAGGATCGACGTCAGGCAGAATCTCATGGGTTTTCTTTGGCGTGTGATGGGTTTCATCACGGTCGTGATTGTCGCCACTGCCGGCCTTGCCGCGGCCGGCGGCCATTATCTCAAATAGCTGGCCCCGCCCTCTTCATAGGGCAACCGGGTAGCAAAGGGGCAGACCTCACGGTCTGCCCCTTCTTCCACAGAATTGCAGCACGGTCAGCCGCCCTTTTCTGCCGCTTCTTTTGTCGCCCGAATCAGGTCAAGCCCCTTCTCGATCACTTCAGCAATGAGCAGCCCCTCGGCGTCCGCGTGGTCGTAGATGAACTGCGCATCGGCCGGCCGCAGCTTCACGCTGAACCGATAGTTTCGCCCCGTCTCACGAAACTTCCGGCCGCGGGTTACCACAGTCGGCGGCCGTGCCGGCGCCGGTCGAGGCTCGCGGGATGGAAATCCGTGCTCGGTCGAAATGGCTTCGAGCGCTTTCCGATCCGCCGGCCGGCGCGGCACCGATGTCGGACCGGGTGCCACGTCCTCCAAGGCATCGAGCAATGCCATGCCGGGGAAGCCATCTTTCTTCTCAGCCATAGGCCGCCTCGGCCGACTTGGCTTGCTGGAGAACTTGAACGACGGCCATTACGAACGCAGCCGCGTTTTCCCGCGCTGCCTCGATGTTGCTGACGGCTGACCGGTCGAGCGTGTGCAGAGTTCCTCCTCGGCTGAACAGGCTCTTGAACGCTTCGCGTTCGTAGAGCCAGACTGGCAGCATCGGGATGCTGCCGGCCAGTAGCTGGCCTTCGATCGCTTTGAAATTTCTCGACACGAGCGCCGGCGGCATCCGGGTGAACAGCATTGCGAACGGGATCTCCCGATTGCGCGTCCGTCCGGTCGATCGGATCAGTTTGATCGCTCTTACCGCCTGATTGGCATCAAGGGCGGAACCTTGCAGCGGAATCAGCACCAGGTCGGAGCTGGCGGCCGCGAAGGTCACCCGCGCCGAGGCGGTGCCTTCGAGATCGACGATGACGAACGGCGTCCGTTCACGCGCTTCTTCAATGGTATCGACGATCGTTTCCTCGGATTGATCGGCGATCACGGTCACGTTCGCCGGCAGACCCGGCAGCTTGGCCCACTCGACGAGCGGGTGATTGGGGTCCGCATCGATCAGCGTCACGGCCTTCCCAGCACGCGCAAGCTCGGTCGCGAGGATCAGGCAGGCTGTCGATTTTCCGACGCCGCCTTTCGATTGCACCACAGATATTACCGGCACGGTCTACCTCCAGTCCTCCAGTTGACCGGAGTACCGTAGTCTACCAGTAGTCCTTGGTCAACCCTAGACCACTGGAGCACTGTGGTTGATCGATGGTACATGAACCACTACGGAATACCGGTGCAGTTCGGACCACCCAGGACCACCGATCAACCTCGGACGCTCGGTGGTTCACGGTCCACCGCATGCTATGCCGGGCGATATGCGCCGGGGGCGAATGTGCGGCGCCGGATCACAGCCCTGGAAGCAGCCCATTGTAATAGAACAGCCCCAGAGCGACCCCGGCCATGGACAGGTGTTCGGCCAGACTGTTCGTGCGGAACAGCGGCACCCGGAATCGGCTGCGCGACGGCCAGAACAGCGGAATTCCGCTCGGTGTCAGGCAATCGCCCAGGAGATGCGACAAATAGCCAATGGCGAGGGGGCCGAGCCACAAGGTCGAACCGCTGGCCCAAATCCCGGCCATCCAGGCCGCGAGCGCCAGGCCGCTGTGGGTGACGCCGCGGTGTCCCACCAGTGCTGCCAGCGGCCACGAGATGAATGGCAGGCGCCGGCCGAACCAGCTCGATGGGTGGTCGATATCGGGCAGCAGCGAGCCGATCGCGACCAACCCCAGATCGATCGATCCGCCGGCATGGCCGCCGACGACCACCCCGGCTGCCGTCCAGACCGCGACGCCGAAGATCAGGTGCGAATGCGCCATCATGGCGAGCCGCTCCCGGCGGCCGCTGCCGGCGGTTTCGGTTCAGCCTTGGGCTTTCCCGTTGTGGTCCCTCGCGCCCGTGGTTTCGGCACGGGCGCTGCCGGCGCTGCTGATGCAGGCGCTGGAGCCGGCACGATCGGCGCTGAAGCAGGCGTCGCAGAGACTGGCGCGACCGGCGTCACCGGGATCTTGTCGACGCAGACAATTTCGGCCAGCGAGCCTGGCCGGAATAGCACCGCGATCTTTGGTGGCAGCGCCAGCACGGTGTTCATCGCGATCCAGGCGTCTTCTTCCTGTTTCAGCCGGCGCACCGGCGCGTACACCTCACCGCCGGAGCGGTTCACTTCGGTCTGTTCCATGGTCGTGATCTTCTTCAGCCGGGTTCCCGACGCTTCAGCGACCCATTCCGCGGTTTCCGGATCGGTGCCCCCGAACAAGAGCTTGATCTGGCTGTTGACCCTGACCGACTGGAGTGCCGATTTTCCATTGATCCGCTCGTCGATCGGCGCCAGCAGATCCCCGAAATTCTGATACATCGTGACGATATCTGCATTGGCGCCCAGGACGGTCGCCAAGGCCCGCAGCAAGGTTTCGCTCAGTGTGAATCTCACCTCGTCGACCATCATGGTCACATGACCGGTTCGCTGGAATTCGAGCCTTCGGATTTCCTGGCAGACCTCGACGATAAAGGCCCGCGTCGCTGCGTTCACGACCAGGTCATCCAGGCTGCCCCGCACATAGACCACGGCATTGTTCAACAGGCTTTGGGCAACCGAGAAGCCCTTGCCCGATCTGGGATTGAGCTTCGAATAGGCGGCCCATTCCGTGAGGCGCGACGAGACCGTCGAGAGAGCTTTCTGCGCATCCTCGTCGGCCGCGGAGAGCGTATCGACTTCATGGAGCAACAAGCCGATCGTCGTCGAGGTGTTGTCGTTGAAAAAATGGAACAATCGCTTCCGCGCCCCGGCCTTGTAGTGATCCGCATCGGTGCCGCGATCGGCCAGATCCATGACATCGTAAAATCGTGATCGCCGATCTTGCGGCGACCCGCCGACGAATGGCGACCAACTGCCCCGCGTGGTCTGGTCGTACAGGTCGAGGCTGATGAATTTCCGGCCGGTTTCAGCGCAAATCTGACGGAGAACATCCGACATGAATTTGTCCTTTTTCGGGTCAACATAGATCAGCGCATCGCCACGCCGGATCGCCTGATCGGCCCAAATTTGTGCCGTGATGCCCTTGCCAAATCGAGTTGCCCCGACCACCGTTTTGTTGGTCTCGTACCAGTCCTTCATCGGCAGAAAAATCGGCTGTCGAGCCAGATTCAGACCCATAAACACCTGACCGGGCTTGTAATAGTCTGGCGGGTGATAATCCCACGCCTTGTAAAGATCGATTTCGGTGCGGATGTCGGACAGGGTCTCGGTCTCCTGCTCGGTCCAGAGGTTGCGTCTTTTTTCGGAAATCCACGGCGCCGCATAGCGCTGCGAAAAGAACCGTATCGCCAGGCCGACAATGATTGCCGCCGCCAGGAATGGTCCCCAGTGCCAAGTCCATTCGGCCGCCAAGTCGCCGGCGAGCGCGCGGCCGAGCCGGCTCGGCAGCATGATCGCGCCGCCGATCCCAAGAGTG
>JAXDMU010000473.1:0-3178 GCA_034665905.1 Aliidongia sp.
AGCTTCTTGTCGAACGCGCCGATGCCGTCATCGGTGGCATTGAACAGACCATCGTACTGGCCACCCCGGCGCCAGCGTGCGAATTTCGCGGCGGTCTCCCGGGGGAGATGCGTGAAGAAATGCTCGAGCGTCTGCATATGCCGGGGCAGATTGATCGTAGCCTGGACGGCCTGGTCGAATTTCTCCTGCTCGAACTGATCGAAGCTGCGGCCGTCCTCGGCGTCATTCGCCTCAAGGAAGGCCAGTGCCAGCATGACCATGTGTTCGCGAAACCCCAGATCGCCCGGGCCTGTGCAGGAGATGAAGGGATTGAGGCCGCGGGCCTGATCCTTGTCCCCTGCGAGCCGGACGATGCCGGCGTCATCGCCATAGAAGGCGGCCAGGGTCTCCGAGCCGGCGTCGATATCGACCTCGCGCGCAAAGCCACCATATTTGAGGAAATGCGCGGTCATCGTGTTTTTGAAATACGTCTTGCCCGATCTGGTCGGACCGACCGCCAACACGAAAGCGAGGCCACCGACCATCGGGGAATACCAGAATGGCTGACCATCCTTCGTCTCGAACAGGTAGAGCGCTTCCTCGCCGTTGAGTGCGGGGTCGCCGAGATCCGGGATGATTTGCCGGCCGGTCGAACTTTTGCAGAGCAGCGACAGGGCTGATGCACGCACCGTCGTGACCATTGCCTTGCGGATCGAGGTCCGGGCACCACCTGGCTGGAACGATCGGTACGCGGCGGGCAGACCGGCATTTTCCCAGGTCAGGCCAAACAGCCGCGCGCTGATGGCGGTGTCCAGGCGATTGCAGGACCGCACCAATTGGTCCGGATCTTCGTCATAGACGCAGATCTGCGAGCAGAATTCGGCGAACCGGTCTTCGATATCCTCGGCGCGCTCCAGCTCGTTCCGCTTGCGCCGGAAGCCATGTGTTTCGGCCTCGGCGGCCGGCTCGGCCTTGTTGCCGGTCACCCCGGACAGGAGTTGGCCGATATTGATCCTCGACCGCTCGAGGCGATTCCTCGCCGCGCGAAACTTGAAACCACGCTGGAGGACACTCAGTGGTGAAAAATGCGCCGTGACGACGTAATTGCCGCGCGCGAGCAACGGCGCATCGGCCGATAGCGACCAGCTGCCGATCGGGTTTTTGGGCGCCCGGACGATCGGCGCGAACCGGATATACCGTGGTGTCGCACCGGTCAGCTTCAGCATGTCGACATGGTTGATCTGGATCGGCTCGATGTCGCCGGCCGGCAGCGCCAGGCCGCAATCATCGAGCGGCACCTGGATCGGAAAGCCGTCATCCAGATAGCGATTGTCGAGCGTCGCCAGGAATTTCATGAAGCGCCATGTTCTCGTTGGCGATAGAGCATGCGCATCCATAACGAGCGACCATTTGGCCGCATAATCGGCCATGGCCTTCTTCAAGAGGTCGGCGCGCTCGTGCAGCTCGGCCTCGCGCAGGATCAAGGCACCCGGCGCCGAAATCATCGCTCGAAGGTGGGCGCGCGCGTCGGGGTCATAGGCGACCCTGGGCAGGTTCGTCAGGAGGGACGAGACGAAGCCGCCGTTCCAACCCTCGGGATCGGCGTATTCCAGGAAGTGGACGAGACGAGTGGAGGTGAGACCGCGCGCATTGACGGCCGCCTCGCGCGCCTGGATGAGGCGATCGGCGATCGGATTGTCCGGCCTCCTGCGAAAAGTCACCTTGGTGCCTTCGGCATGGACGTAATATTGGGTGACCGCGATATCGCCCGGCAGGGTGTTCGTAATATTGGCCGTCATAGCGACGAGCCGCGCCGCGTCGAGCTTGGTCATGCCATCGGGATCTACCCCCGATAACTCGACAGCGCCGATCAGGGCCCCTGTGTCGGTCAGGAACAGACCGGCAAAGGGGCATAGAACGGAGAAAGCCTCGTCCGCGGCGCGGTCACCGTAGGGCATCGCGATCAGGCCTACGCGAAGGTCATGTACGAGATGATCTGCGCGATATTGAAGACCGCGACACCTGCTGCGCCCGCTCTCACCCCCATACCGACGGCGCCGGATTTTGGAGCGAAGACCCAGCCGCATGCCGCACCGATAATGCCGCAAAGCACCACGAATGCGCCGAGCGGTGAGGAAGTGAAACTGGCAAGTTCCTGCATTTTTGTGACGGTCTGCTGCACAAACCCGGTCGTCTGCCCCGTGGGCAGGGTGTAGCCGGCCTGAGCGAGCGCCGATCCGGCGGCCAGGCAGAATGGAGCGCTGAAGACGACAATCTTCTTCCCCGCCTTGCCGACGCGAACCGTCAGACCACGACCGTTCGGGAACCATTTTTGGGGATGCGTCATGGCGTACTCTCCGTGCGAGTTAGAGCAGGACGATTTCGCGTGCCTGCTTATGGCCGGCCCGCCAGCATTTGACCTGCGAGCGGATTCGATCGACCCAGACCTGGTAGGCTTGGGGGTCGTTCTTGTGGATCTGATACATCGCGTAGAGGCCGATGAAGCCGAAGGCCGCGCCGGTGATCCACGAGACGACGAAAGCGGTTGGGACCGCGATGGCTAGGACCAGCATGAAGACCTGGAACGGGATACCGAGCACCATTTCGGAACCGCTCAAAACGGTTACGTCACGGGCGCGATCTTCGAGGCTCTGGTCGGACATGCGGCTTTGCTCCCGTAGCAAGAGCATCATTCATAGGGGACAATTTTGACACATTCAAGCGCCTAATTCAGCGCCTATATGGTGAGCAAAAATGATGGCGACCTAGGTGTCATATTTCGCTGTCGCCTCAAATCGCCCTAAACGGCGGCAACCGCTTGGTTTCAAAGGGTCAGATGACTCTCCGACCGGAAATCGGTAGGATGATCAGGCGTGGCGGCGATGTCGCACGGATTGGCCAGCAGGGAAGAAAGACCGAATATGATAACGGAGAAACGCATTACGGCCTGGATGCCGCAGAACCTCGTTGACGCGGTCGACCGGGTAAACCAGGAGATTGAGAAGCGATACGGCATCAAGATTTCCCTGGCGGATGCGCAACGGATGATGTGCGTGGTCTATGCGCGAACCGCTCTGACGGTGCTCGAAGGGCAACAAATGCTGTCCGCCGGTGAGCTGGAGCAGGCATTCTGCGCGCTGCTGTCGAAGAAGAAAGAGCGCGAGGAGTAATCCTCGCGCTCTTTGGGAGAGATAGCCCT
>JAXDMU010000474.1:0-16487 GCA_034665905.1 Aliidongia sp.
ACGAGGTAAATGAGCAGCGAGGTCAGTGGCACCCACGCAAACTGATACCAGTAGAAAAAGGGAAATCCGAACAGCGCCGGTTCCTTGGCATTGTAGAATGGCAGCCAGAGCAATGCGATATAGGGCAGCAGCAAAACCCATATCCACGGCGTGCCCGACTCTTCCGATTTTTCCCCCATGGCGTTTTCTCCCGTTCTGGTTCCTGACGGCTTTCAGAACGGTAACATGAGGATGCAGCGGCCCGAAGCGCGATTTGAACCGGGCGCGATGGTTTCCGGGCAGAATATCGACCATGCGTCGCCGATGGTTGCCTCGCCCCGCCCATTTTGTTACAGGTTCGTGCCACTGAACTGGGCTCAAGCACTCCATGAAAGTCATTACCTGCAACAGCAATCGGCCTATGGCCGAGGCTATCGCCGCCTATCTCAACCTGCCGTTGACCAAGGCCAGCGTGCGGCGGTTTGCGGATATGGAGGTCTTTGTCGAGATTCACGAGAATGTCCGGGGCGAGGATGTTTTCGTCGTGCAATCGACGTCCTATCCGGCCAACGACAATCTGATGGAATTGCTCGTGACACTCGACGCGCTGAAGCGCGGTTCGGTGCGACGCGCCACGGCCGTCATTCCTTATTTCGGCTATGCCCGCCAGGATCGGAAATCGGGGCCGCGCACGCCGATTTCGGCCAAGCTCGTCGCCAACATGATCACCGCGGCCGGTGCCGACCGGGTGCTGACGCTGGATCTTCATGCCGGCCAGATCCAGGGTTTCTTCGATATCCCGACCGACAATTTGGTGACTGCGCCGGTCTTCGCGCGCGACATCAAGGAAAAATATGCCGGCGAAGAACTGGTCGTCGTCTCGCCTGACGTCGGCGGCGTCGTCCGTGCCCGCGCCATCGCGCGCCGGCTTGACGCGGATCTGGTAATCATCGATAAGCGGCGCGAGCGCGCTGGCGTCTCGGAAGTCATGAACATCATCGGCGACGTCAAGGGCCGCCGCTGCATCATGGTCGATGATATTGTCGATAGCGCCGGCACCTTGTGCAACGCCGCCGAGGCGCTGATGGAAGCCGGTGCGACCGCGGTTTCGGCCTACGTCTCGCATGGCGTGCTGAGCGGCGGTGCTGTCGCCCGCGTCTCGGCCTCGCCGCTGGAGACGCTGGTCACGACGGATACCATTCAGGCGACTGAAGCCGTGCGCGTATCGCATAATCTGCGCCAGCTTTCGGTGGCTCCGCTGATCGGCGAAGCGATCCGGCGGATCAGCGAGGAGCAGTCGGTCTCGTCCCTGTTCGACTGAGACGGCCGCTCCGGCTAAAGTTTCGACAGGACCGCCCCGGATCGGGCGGTCCTGTCCCGTTTTCCGCCGTCCCCACGAACGGGGCGGCACCCGTCGAGCGGCACCCCTGGAGGCCGAAGGCGGCCGGCAGAGCCGGGCATCGGGCCCGGCAGCCGATCTGAGAAGCAGGAGCTTTGAATGACCGAGATCATTACCCTGGAAGCCCAGGCTCGGGACCGGGTCGGAAAGGGGGCCGCCCGGGCCACGCGCCGCGCCGGCCAGATTCCCGCCGTCATCTATGGTGACGGTAAGCCACCCGTCGCGATCAGCCTTGACCCCAAGATCATCACCCGTGTCTATATGCGGGGCGGCTTCCAGTCGCATCTGATCGATCTTCAGTTGGGCGGCGCGACACACCGCACGCTGCCGCGCGACGTTCAGCTGCATCCGGTCACCGACGCGATCCTGCATGTCGATTTCGTGCGGGTCGGCGCCGGCACGCGCACCCATGTCAATGTCGCGGTCGTCTTCGACAATCAGGACAAATCGCCCGGCCTGAAGCGCGGCGGCGTGCTGAACATCGTGCGTCACGAGGTCGAACTGGTCTGTGCCGCCGATGCGATCCCCGAGCGGGTCCATGTCGATGTCAGCGGTTACGACATCGGCGAGTCGATCCATATCTCGGCGGTAAAGCTGCCCGAGGGCACGGTTCCGGCCATCGCGGATCGCGATTTCACCATCGCGACCATCGTGCCGCCGACCGTCCGTGGCGACGACGCCGCAGCCGAGACCCCGGCCGCCTGACCTGCGAGGCCAGTGGAATGACAGCGAGGCGGGCCTCAGTGCCCGCCTCGTGGGCCAAGACCGCGACAGCTTGACCCGATGGTAATCATCTATCAGGCGTCGATCGCCGGGTCCCCCGGCGAGGCGGGCACGGAGGCCTGCCCCACTGGCCAAAGCGCCTAAATTATAGGAGATGTCCGCCGTGAAGCTTGTCGTCGGTCTGGGCAATCCGGGTCCGAAATACGAGCGGACCCGGCACAATATCGGCTTCATGGCGGTGGACGAGATCACCCGCCTGCATGGCTTTCGCACGCCGCGCGAAAAGTTCGGCGGCCTCGTTTGCGAAGGCGAGATCGGCGGCGAGCGGGTGATCGCGCTGAAGCCACTGACCTTCATGAACAATTCGGGCGACAGCGTCGCCCCGGCCGCGCGTTTCTTCAAGGTCGAGCCGGTCGATGTGATCGTCATTCATGACGAACTCGATCTGGCCGAGGGCAAATTGCGCGTCAAGCGCGGCGGCGGTGCCGCCGGCCATAACGGTCTGCGCTCGATCGACGCCCATTTCGGCGCGGATTATTGGCGCGTCCGGCTCGGCATCGGCCATCCGGGGCGCAAGGATCTGGTGCTGACTTACGTGCTGCAAAATTTCCTGCCGGAAGAAACTGTCTGGCTGGACAAGCTGATACCGGCCGTGGCCGAGGCGCTGCCGCTGCTGCTCGCCGGCCAGGATTCCGCCTTCATGAGCAAAGCGGCGCTGCTGATCGATCCACCGCCGACGCGCCTGATGACATCCGAAAAGTGAGAACAAGCCATGGGCTTTAAATGCGGCATTGTCGGGCTACCGAATGTCGGCAAATCGACGCTGTTCAACGCGCTGACCGCGACCGCCGCGGCCGAAGCGGCGAATTATCCGTTCTGCACGATCGAGCCCAATGTCGGCCGGGTCGCCGTACCGGATCCGCGGCTCGACACGCTGGCCCGCTTGGCGAAATCGCAGAAAACCATCCCGACCCAGCTTGAATTCGTCGATATCGCCGGGCTGGTCCGCGGTGCCTCACGCGGCGAGGGCCTGGGCAATCAGTTCCTGGCCCATATCCGCGAGGTCGATGCGATCGCCCATGTGCTGCGCTGCTTCGAGGACGGCAACATCACCCATGTCGAAGGTTCGGTCGATCCGGTGCGCGACGCCGAGACGGTCGAAACCGAATTGATGCTGGCCGATCTCGACAGTTTGGAACGCCGCGTCGTTGCCGCCCAGAAAAAGCTGCGCGGCAACGACAAGGAAGCCAAGGCGCAACTCGAAGTCATGGAGCCGGTGCTGGCGGCGCTGCGTGACGGCAAGACTGCGCGCACGGTCGAATTTGATGCCGAGCATCAGGCCGTGCTGAAATCACTGAACCTCATCACCGCCAAGCCGGTGCTTTATGTCTGCAACGTCGATGAAGGCTCGGCCGCGACCGGTAACGCTTTCTCGGCCCAGGTCGCCGCCTTCGCCAAAGCGCAGGGTGCCGCCTCGGTCGTGATCTCGGCGGCGATCGAGTCCGAGGTGGCGCAACTGGCCGAAGAGGCCGAAAAGCGGGAATTTCTGGAAACGCTGGGCCTGGAAGAAACCGGCCTGACCCGCGTCATTCGCGTCGGCTACGGGCTGCTCGGCCTGCTCACCTTTTTCACCGTCGGCCCCAAGGAAGCGCGCGCCTGGACCGTCGCACAGGGCTCGAAGGCGCCGCAGGCCGCGGGCGTCATTCATACCGATTTCGAAAAGGGCTTCATCCGCGCCGAAACCATCGCCTTCGACGATTTCGTCACCTGTGCCAGCGAGCAAGCCGTCAAGGATGCCGGCAAGATGCGGCTCGAAGGGTCGGAGTATCTGGTCCGCGACGGCGATATCTTCCATTTCCGGTTCAATGTGTGAGTTCCCGAACCGCTGACCGGTCAGCGGTTCGGGCAGCGCACACCCGGCGCTATTTTACCGTGATGGTGATCGGCGCCGACATGACCGGCGCCTCGTGCGGCACGTGCGACCAATCGCCGAGAACGAGCTGAAGCGTGTGCTTGCCGGGCGTCAGCGTCACGGTGGCTTCGGTCTGGCCCTTGCCGAAATGCAGATGATGCTCGTCCGTCGGAATCGGCTGCTTTAGCTCATCCCCAGTCAACTTGGCGTCAATCAGCAAATGATGATGACCGGTGCCCGGCGTCTCGGTTCCGGCCGGCGCGATCGTCATGCCGGAAATCCCGAAATGAACCGTGATCGGGCTGGCGACGGCATCGCCGTCCTTCAGATCAACGAAAAACACCTTGGCGTCCGGTGTGGATGGGGTCGCGACGGCAAGGCCGGCCGAACCGATAAGAAGAATGGCCGCAAGACCCAGAAAACCGAATTTGCGCAAAATGCTGCCTCCCTGGCTGAATTGAATCGCGGCCGCCGAGCTACCCCCGGTTCGGCCGAACGCATGGCAAGATATCGCCACGCTCCCGCCCCGTCGATAGCACAGGTTGGAACTCGCGCGTCAGTGCGACGATTGCGGTGGCGCGATCATGACCTTGTCCACCCGATGGCCGTCCATATCGACCACCTCGAACCGCCAGCCATCGATCAGAATATGGTCGGCAACGACAGGCACCCGCTTCATCTGCGACATCAGGAAGCCGCCGAGCGTGTGAAAATCGCCGCTCTCTTCGTCGGGCAAATGCCTCAGCCCGATCTCATCCTTGACCTCGTCGATCGGGGTCAACCCGTCGATCAGCCAGGAACCGTCTTCGCGACGGACGATCGAGCGCTCCTCCGGCTCGCCGGGGTTGGCGATGTCGCCGACCAGCGCCTGGAGAATGTCGTGCAGCGTCACGATTCCGTCGAAATCGCCATATTCATCGACCACGATGGCGAGCTTTTCGCCGGATTTCTTGAAGGTTTCGAGCAGGCGGAGCGCCGGCACGGTGTTGGGGACATAAAGCGGCGGATGGATCGCTTGGCGAATGTCCGGCGTCTCTCCGGCGAGCGCCCGCGCCAGAAGATCCTTTACCTGAAGAATGCCGACCATTTTGTCCGGCCCACCCTCGACCACGGGAAAGCGCGACAGATGGGAGCGATGGATCTTGTCCTGGTTGACCGCCCAGCCATCGTCGAGATCGAGTAGTTCGACCTGGGTGCGCGGCGTCATGATCGCTTCGACCCGCCGGTCGCCCAGCCGCAGTGCCATCTGAACGATCGCCGATTCCGCCGGTTCGAACTCGCCCGAGGCGGCCCCTTCACGCATCAGCATATTGATCTCGGTATCATCGACCGGCACCGTGCCCGACTTGGCGAGCGGCAGCAGCATCAGCACCAGCGTGCTTGCGCCCGACAGCACGCGCTCCGCCGGCATGGCGATGCGGGCGAAGACCGTCATGAAGCGCGATGTTGCCATCGCCAAGCGCTCGGGGCTGGCGAGCGCGATGCGCTTGGGCACCAGTTCGCCGAAGACCACGGACAGGAAACTGATCGCCACCACGACCGAGCCGATCGCCAGCGGGCGGGCGTAGGGCGCGAGTGTCGGCAGCATCGCGAATTCAGTCGCCAGCGGCTCGACGAAGCTGTCGCCGCCGACCGTCGAAACCAGCACGCCGATCGCCGTGATCCCGATCGAGATGGTGGACAGGAACCGGTTCGAATCATGCAGCAGCTTAAGGGCCGCTTCGGCCCCTTTGTTGCCGTTGGCGGCCTCGGCCTGAAGCCGCGTGCGGCGGGCGCCGATCAGCGCCAACTCGGCCATGGCAAAGATGCCATTCAGCACGATCAACAGGAGGAGGATGGGAATCTGGAGCGACATTGTAGGGTGGCCACAATCATAGCACGTCGCACCCGCATGACGACAGAGCGAAAGCCGTGCCTGCACGGCATGGCCGCCGCGCCTACCGGGGACCGCTGCCAGCCCGCCAAGCACTCGACCGCGATGCCGGCCGGGATTTGCAACCCTGCCCCGGAATTGCGATCACTGCCGCAACGCCGCCCGCTCGGGCAGGGTTGCGGTCCTGAAGGCACCGAGACGAACCCCTGCCCCATGTCCATCCTCAAGGCGCTCGCGAAACCGTCGATCCGCACCATCTGGCTGGGCCAGGTGCTGGCGGCTACCGGCGGGGAGTTTTATACCGTCGCGATCATCTGGACCGCGGTCGATCTGATCGGCAGCGATGCGGGCTATCTCTCGGCCTTGCAATCGGCATCCTATCTGTTCGGCAGCCTGTTTGCCGGCATCGTCACCGACCGCTGGATGCATGGCCGGACCATGGTCGCGGCCGATCTGGTGCGCGCGATCCTGGTGCTGATCCTGCCGATCGTCCATGCCTTCGGCGCCCTGCATTTCTGGCTGCTGCTGCTGGTGGCGATGAGCGCCTCGGTCGTGGGATCGAGCTTCGATCCGGCTTTGCAGGCAAGCGTTCCGGTGCTGGCACCGGAACCGGCGCTGCGCCGCGGGACCAACGGGCTGTTCGACGCAACCCGGCGGCTTGCCCGCATTCTCGGCCCCAGCATGATCGCGGCGCTGAATGGTGCGATGCCGGTCATTCAATTCTTCACCGTCACGGCCGGCGCCTTTCTGGCCTCGGCCGGTGCGGTTTTCGTGGTGACAAAGCAGCTCGATTTGCCGGCGCCGCCGACGCGCGGACGCGGTCTGGCCGGCATCGCCGACAGCCTGACCGCGGGCTTCCGCGCCCTGCGCGGCCATCCGGTCGTGATCTACGGCTTCATCGGCAGCGCCATCACCAATGGCTGCTGGGGCGCCGGCGTCATTCTGGGTCTGGCCTTGCTGATGCGCGAGACGCAGGCCGAGCCGCTGACCGCCTATGGCCTCGTGATCAGCGCCTATGGTGTGGGCAATGTGCTCGCCAATCTGGTCGTGGCGGCATTCGCCCAGCACCGGCCGGCCTGGCGCCTGACCTTCGGACGGGTGGTGTTCGGTGTCGGCGTGATGGGCATGGCGGTGGCGCCCGATCTGCATACCCTCATGCTGGTTGCGGCATTGGCCGCGATCAACGGACCGCTGTGCGATCTGGCGCTGCTCGATCTGATGCAGAGCAGTTTTCCGCTGCATGTCCTGGCACCGGTCTTTCGGGTACAGAGCGCGATGGCGGTCGGCGGCATCCTCATCGCCTATCTGATGACGCCGACCCTGTTTCAGCATTTTCCGGTGCGCGACGTCATCTTCGGCAGCGGTGCGATTTCGGCGGTCTCGGGCATGCTGGGCGCCGGCTTCTTCGCCCTGCGCCGAACGACCGCGCGAAGGACGCGTATCGAAGCCTGCAAAAACGGATTGATTTGACGAGTCCATAGCGGAGTTTGGCAATCACGGAAGCTGCCGAGTTTTCGGACAAATGCCGATCAGCCAGCCGGCCGTGCGCCCCATGCGACAAGCCGCGCCAGGAATCGTCGCCAATTGTCCTTTTGTGTTTCCGTCACTTCCGCCAACAGCGCCACGGCGATCAGGGTGCCGCCGGTAACGATGGGCGCGCTCAAGCGCTCCAGATGCGTTGCCAGGACGACGGCACGCAGGAAATAGACCAGCGGGTAATGAAACAGGTAGAGCGCGAAGGTCATGCCGGCAAGGTACCGGATCGACTTTTGGAAACGATAGAGCGGCCCGGCGAAATCCGCTGCGATAGCAGCCAGGCCGACCAGCAGGGTTGCAAACAGAATGCCCGTCACATAGTTGCTCAGGAACTCTGCGGAGTTGCTCAGCCATGGCCTGGCATCGGCGCCCAGACTGCCGGCGACCATCTGGTCGAGGATCAACTTGGCGCCCGTTGTGAGGAACAGGATGTAGCCGACAAGCGCGGTGCCGACGAGCAGATAGCCTGGACGCCTTCGGACGCCGCCCGCCGCGACCAGCTTGTAGGTTGCGACACCCAACACCCACAGGGGCAGGCCCAGCAATATTTTCGGCCCGGCGATCACGGCGACGAGCCCGGCCCAGCGCCACCGATAACGGCCGCCCCAAACCACGAGCGCATAGAGCAGGTAATAGACCGCTTCGTAACCCAGCGACCAGAACGGGCTGTTGACGCCGGGCCAGACGTCCCACCACCAGATCTCGTTCACGAACAGGCCGGTTACAAGCAACTGTTCATTGAATGGCCGCGTGACATTGGCGAGTGTCGCCGGATCGGTCCAGTGGTCCATATAGAGTTCCGGCGCCAGCCAAGTGCCGAGCGGATCGAGCAAGGCGGTCAGCAAGAGCGCCGGCACCACGACCGAATAAAGGCGCGAAAGGCGACTGAGGGCATAGATTCTCGGCGACCGGTCCTTGACATCAGTGCAATAGGCGATGACGAAGCCCGACAGCACGAAGAACACGATGACCGGCTCGTGCCCGGTCATCATCAAGCGATAGGGGATGCCCGAGGCAAATTTCCCGATTGCGGCATGGTGAAAGAACACGAGCAACGCCGCGGCAAGGCGAATCAGATCGAGCAGGAGGGAAAGCGGTCGCGTCATAGGAGATGTCCGATTGGTCCCGTTGGAGGGAAATTGCCTTGAGGATCGCCGTAGCGCAGGTCTGAGGCGGGTGGGAGCGCGGCTCTTTCCATTGAAATTGAGGGGGACAGCAATCACTGCACGCTGAACATAGTATCGCCCTTCCCACGTTTGACTGAGCCCCACCCTCGACAGAATTGCAATGTCCGACAAGGGATTTATTCAACCAACTAGATTGGTGATAGGCTATCTCCTGATTAACAAATCGCCAAATGACAATCTTTAGACACGCGAAAGCACTCCACAATTTAGAATAACCCTGCCAACGACTATAATTTTCATTTCAATTGACGAAACACCGGACTCCGCGATCCGCGTGTGTTGGCCGAGACCAGCACAGCCGCCCGGGGCCTGAGGCATTCATGCCGTTCCAGCCGCAGTGAGCGGTCGATGATGACGGCAAAAACGACTGCTCATGAATCGGCGTTCGAGGTCCGCAATTTCTCCGGTGCCCTTGTGCCGTCACAATCCCATGTGTAATTTCGGTTTCCCGTCCCGGCGAAGGAATGCGTTGCCGTGCTGAAGCCGCGAATCTACCTGCTGCGCATGACGCTGTTCCTGCTGGTCGTCGGCGCGATCGGCGTGGCACTGGTGCCTGCCTTGAGCCATGCCTTCGAGGCCAATCTGGCGCTGAACGGCATGATCGCCGCCGTGCTGTTGATCGGCATTCTCTATATTTTCCGCCAAGTCTGGATGCTGACGCCCGAAGTGCGCTGGATCGACAATATCCGCCAGCATGATCGGGCAGCACTCTCCGGTGATCTGCCGCGGCTGCTGTCGCCGCTCGCCAATATGCTGGGCGACCGGCGCGGCCGGATCACGCTGTCGCCGGTCTCGATGCGGACCTTGCTCGACGGCATCGGTGCGCGCCTCGACGAGCAGCGCGAAACCTCGCGCTATTTGACCGGCGTGCTGGTCTTTCTGGGCTTGCTCGGCACGTTTTACGGCCTGCTGGAAACGGTACGCTCGGTCGGCGGCGTGGTGGCGGGGCTGTCGGCCAACGGCGCCGATGCCGCCCATGCCATGGACAATCTGAAACAGAGCCTGGCGACGCCGCTGGCCGGCATGGCGACGGCGTTCAGCTCGTCGCTGTTCGGTCTTGCCGGTTCGCTCGTGCTCGGATTTCTCGATCTCCAGGCGGGACAGGCACAGAATCGCTTTTTCAACGATCTGGAAGAATGGCTGTCGGGCCTGACCCGCCTGTCGGCCGGCTCGGGTTTCGAAGGCGAACAATCGGTGCCGGCCTACACCCAGGCACTGCTGGAACAGACCGCCGACAGCCTGGACAATCTTCAGCGCATCATGGCGCGCGGCGAGGAAGGACGGATCGAGGCGAACCAGACCTATCAGCAGCTATCCGAGCGTCTGGCGCTGATGACGGCGCAGATGCATACCGAGCAGGATGTTCTGATCCGCATCGCGGAAACCCATGCGGAACTGAAGCCGGTGCTGGCCCGGCTTGGCGATCTCGGCCGCGCCGGGTTCGGCCTCGACGAGACGACCCGCAACCATATCGGCAATCTCGACCGGCTGGCGGGCCGGATCGCCGACGAAATGGCGACGGGCCGCGACAAGAGCGTCCAGGAAATCCGCTCGGAAATCCGGCTTCTGGCCCGCACGATCGCGGCGTTGGCCGAAGCGGAACAGAACTGAGCGGATGGCACGCTGATGGCCCTGTCCCGCCGTTCCCGCAATTCGACCACGGTCAACATCTGGCCCGGCTTCGTCGATGCACTGACCCAACTGGTCATGGTCATCGTCTTCGTCCTGCTGGTCTTCACCGTCGGCCAATTCTATCTGAGCGGTGCGGTCAGCGACCAGGATGTCGCGATCAAGAAACTGACGCAACAATTGAACTCCCTGACCGAAATGCTGGGCCTTGAGCGCAAGAGCACTGACGAGTTGAAGCTCGATCGCGCCACGCTCACCGCCGAACGCGACCGCGCCAACGCCGCCCTGGCCGATGCCGCCGCCGCCGATCGGAACAAGCAGCGCCAGCTTTCCGAGGAAGAGGCGACGATCGCCACCCTCAACCAGAATATCGATGCGCTGCGCCAGCAACTGAGCCAACTGTCCGACGCGCTCGATCTGGCCGCGGCCAAGAACAAGGATGATCAGGCCAAGATCGACGATCTCGGCACCAAGCTCAATCAGGCACTCGCGACCAAGGTCGAGGAACTGGCGCGCTACCGCTCGGAATTCTTCGGCCGGCTGAAGACCATCCTGGGCGACCGGCCCGATATCCGCATCGTCGGCGACCGCTTCGTCTTTCAATCCGAAGTGCTGTTCTTGCCCGCCTCGGCCGAACTGGGCGATCCGGCGCGCCAGCAATTGACCCCGGTGGTCAATGCGCTGCGCGAGATTCAAAGCCAGATCCCGCCCGCGCTCAATTGGATTCTCGAAATCGACGGCCATACCGACCGACGCCCGATCAACACCCCGGCCTTTCAATCGAATTGGGAGCTTTCGACCGCACGAGCCGTCTCGGTCGTGAAATTCCTGACCGAGCAGGGTATCCCGGCCGAACATCTCTCCGCGGCCGGTTTCGGCGAATGGCAGCCGCTCGACCGCGCCGCGAGCGACGATGCCTACCGTCGCAACCGGCGAATCGAAATCAAGCTGACGCAGCGATAGGACGCGATCAATGTCATACCGAGGCTCGTCCGGGCACGGAGTAAAGCTGTTCCTGACGAGCCTTGGTGTCTGGTCCGGTACCGCCTTGGCGCAAACGGCCTGCGCGCCGCCGGCGACAGGACCGCAGCTTTGTCTCACCGGCACGATCCTTTCACCCGGCGGCAATGTCGCCATGCTGGAGCAAGCCGGCCATACCGGCGTCTCCGGACTGCGGCTGGGCGATACCATTCTCGACTGGCAAATCGTCGAGATCGCCTCGAAATACGTCAAGCTCGGCAAGGCGGGCGAGACGGTGACGATCAGTGTCGCCGATCCAAACCAGGCCCCGGCCGTTGCGACGCCGCCGGCACCGGTCCCACCGGTGCTGCGCCGTCGGGGCGGTTGAACAGCGATCGGCATTTGCATTCCGCAAGCCCAGCCGCCATGATCCCTCTCCCCTGCCGCTGGAGCGTGAGCATGCCGATCGAGATGGTTCCCCTTGCCACATTGGCCACCGATCTTGCCGCGGGCCGTTGCGACAGCGTCACGCTGACCGAAGCCTGTCTGGAGCGGATCGAAGACCAGGCCAGCGAGGGCAAGCGCGCCTTTACCAAACTCTATCGGCGCGCCGCCCTGGCCGCGGCGGAAGCGGCCGACCGGCAGCGTGCGGCGGGCGTTGCCGGTGGACCATTGGCCGGCATTCCGATCTCGATCAAGGATCTGTTCGACGTGGCCGGCGAGACCACGCTGGCCGGTTCGAGCGTGCTGGCCGATCAACCGCCGGCCCTCCGGGACGCGCCGATCGTCAGTCGGCTGCGCGCGGCCGGGGCGGTGATCGTCGGCAAGACCAATATGGTCGAATTCGCCTATTCCGGCCTGGGGCTCAACCCGCATTTCGGCACGCCGGCCAACCCGTTCGATCGTGCACGCGTGCCCGGCGGGTCCTCGTCCGGTGCCGGCGTGGCAGTTCCCTATGGCTTTTCCGCCGCCTCGATCGGCACCGATACCGGTGGGTCGGTGCGGATTCCGGCCGCCTTCAATAATGTCGTGGGCTTCAAGCCGACCCAGCGCCGCGTGCCGCGCGACGGCGCGGTGCCGCTGTCGACCTCGCTCGATTCGATCGGTCCTCTGGCGCCGAGCGTCGCCTGCTGCGCGCTGATCGACGCCATAATGGCCGGCGAAGAACCGGCGGCACTGGCCGCGCTGCCGCTGCGCGGGCTGCGCCTGGCGGTACCGCGCGCCGGGCCGACCGCGGATCTCGACGAGACCGTGGCGCGCGCCTTCGGTCGCGCGCTGACGCGCCTGTCGCAGGCCGGTGCTCTCGTCACCGAGGTCGGTTTTCCGGAATTCGCCCTGCTCGATCAAGTAATGCGCCATGGCGGCATCGCGCAGCCGGAGGCTTACGCATTTCATGCGCCGCTGATCGAAAAGCGCCGCAGTTTCTATGATCCGCGCGTGCTGTCGCGCCTGCTCAAGGCCCAGCACATCATGGCCGCCGACTATATCGCCGCACTCGAAGCGCGCGCCGCGGCCATTGCGGGCTTCGACCGCGCTTCGGCCCCGTTCGATGCGGTGATCTGCCCGACCGTCGCGGTCGTGCCGCCGCGTTTCGACGAACTTACCCAGGACGAGGATTATTCTCGGATGAATCAGCGTGTATTGCGGAACGCCGCCCTCTTCAATCTGCTCGATCGCTGTGCTGTGAGCCTGCCCTGCACCGAAGCGGGCGGGTTGCCGGTCGGCTTGATGTTGGTCGGATCGAATGGTGGCGATCACCGGTTGCTCGAAATCGGCGCCGCCGTCGAGCGGGCGCTCGCGGCATGAGCCGGCATCACACGCTGCCGGCCGGCTTCGGCACCTGTCACTGGGGTTTCTTCGATGCGGCCCTCGCCCCTTCCCTGACTATCGAGTCGGGCGACACGGTCACGATGCACACGGTATCCGGCCCGGAAGAAGTGCTGCCACCGCCCGGATTCGAGGTGCTGGCCGCCCATCGCGAGGTGCTGGCCAAGGTCGAACCGCGCGCCCGCGGCCACATCCTGACCGGCCCGGTCGCCATCGCCGGGGCCATGCCGGGCGATGTGCTGGAAATCCGCATCGAGGCAATCTCGCTGGCGCAGAATTGGGGCTACACCGCGATTGCCCCGTTGCGCGGCACCCTGCCCGAGGATTTCCCGACCCGCCGCCTGTGGCACACTGCAATCGACCGGCAGCGTGGCGTCGCGACCCTGCCCTGGGGCACCGAACTCACGCTCGCCCCGTTCTTCGGTGTGATGGGTACCGCGCCCCCGCCCGCCTATGGCCTGCAAAGCTCGATCGAGCCGCGTGAATATGGCGGCAACATGGATTTGAAGGAGCTGACCGCGGGCACGACCCTCTATCTGCCGGTCTTCGCCGAGGGCGGCTTGTTCTCGGTCGGCGACGGTCACGGCATCCAGGGCGATGGCGAGGTCTGCCTGACCGCGCTCGAAACCGCGCTCACCGGCACCTTCCGCCTGATTTTGCGCAAGGATCTGGATTTCCGCCTGCCCCGCGCCGAAACGCCGACCCATTGGATCACGCTGGGCTTCGATCCGGATCTCGACGACGCCGCCAAGATCGCGCTGCGCGAGATGATCGCGCTGGTCTGCGCCCGCACCGGCCTCAGCGCCGAGGACGCCTATATGCTGTGCAGCCTCGCCTGCGATCTGCGGGTGACGCAACTGGTCGATGGCAACAAGGGCATCCATGCCATGATGGCGAAGTCGCTGCTCTGAGAAACGGCGGCCGGTCATGCCGGTGACGCGCTTTGCCCCCAGCCCGACCGGGTTGCTCCATCTCGGCCACGCCCATAGCGCGCTCTTCGCCTGCGCGATGGCCGGGCCGGACGGCACGATGCTGCTGCGCCTCGAAGATATCGACATCACCCGCTGCCGGCCGGAATTCGCCGCGGCGATCGAGGCGGATCTGGCGTGGCTCGGCCTGTCCTGGCCCCGGCCCGTCCGGCGGCAATCGGCGCATTTCGCGGAATATCGCCGGGCGCTCGACCGGCTGATCGCGGACGACCTCGCCTATCCCTGCTTCTGCACGCGCAGCCAACTGGCGGCGGCGATGGCGGCACCGCATGCCGGCGAACCGATTTATCCCGGCACCTGCCGCGCGCTGGCACCCGACGACCGGGCCGAACGAATTGCGACCGGCACCGCCCATGGCTGGCGCCTGGATGTCGCGGCGGCGCTGACCCGCACCGGGCCGCTCTCCTGGCGCGATCTGGATCACGGCACAATCGCAGCGGCGCCGCAGGACTGCGGCGACGTGCTGATCGCACGCAAGGATATCCCGGCGAGCTATCATCTGGCGGTCACCTGGGATGATGCCGTGCAAGAGATCGAACTGGTGACGCGCGGTGACGATCTCTTCGCCGCGACCCATATCCACCGGCTGCTTCAGGCGGTGCTCGATCTGCCGGTGCCGGTCTGGCGTCACCATCGGCTGTTGCTCGACGCTGAGGGCCGGCGTTTCGCCAAGCGCGACCGGGCGCGGACCCTGGCCGCGATGCGGGAATCGGGCCAGTCAGCCGCCGCGGTTCGCGCCGCCGCCGGCTTCGCGGATCAGCCCGCCGCGTAACCCGGTGAGGATCGCCAGATATTCCTCGGAATCAGGCGCGATCGCGCCATGGCGCAGCGCGAAATCGATCAGCACGAGATTGACATTGAACTTGAACTGGTCGCCCTCGCGCACCCGGCGCAGGCATTCGGCCAGCGTCATGCGGTCGAAGCCCTGGAGTTCGCCGTCATTGTTGCGTGGCACGAAATCCGCGGGCAGTTCGAGATCGTAGTTGAACAGCACATCGTCGCGCAGCCCCTCAGGCACCGCCATGCGATAGAGAGCGGCACTGACCGGTCGGGCCTGACGCGCCAAAGCCGGTGCCATATCGGCCTCCTCCTCGGACTCCTTGATCAGCGTGTCAAACGCGTCGTAGCCGGCACTGATGCCGCCCGCCACGACATTGTCGAGCTTGCCCGGTGCCACTTTCTTGTCGAGCGCGCGCGTGCCGATCCACAGGGTCGGCGCTTCCCCGCCTGCAACATAGCCATTGAGATGCACACCGTAGGACCGGGTCCCGAAGAACGGCACGGCCCCACGATCGAGTTCGAACAGGGTGACCCCGCGCCAGCCGGCCGTGATCGCGAACGGTTCGCCCCGGATCGACTCGATCTGACCCGACTGGACCAGCGCACGCGCCACCCCGCCAAGCGCTTCCGTCCGCCGGGACGGCGTATCGAGCGCGGCGGCAAAGCGGATGACCGCGCTTTCGACCTCGAATGCCGAGGGAAATCCGGCCAGCACCGCCGCCCGGTCGCGGCGGATGAAGCCGACCCGGCGGTCGGCCAGCAGCAACGGCAGAAAATCAGCCGGATCGAAACCGTTGCAGATCTCAAGATGGCGCAGATAGCTCATTGTGGTGCCTCCGCCCGTGGTTTCAACAACCGTATCATCAGCAGCGCCAGCCCGGCCCAGCCCGCGATCAAACCCAGAATCGTCACATCGCCGCCCGGCCAGCCAAAACCGATTCCCTCGCCGATCCAATAAAGGCCGAAGGCCGAAACCATACTGCCCACGGCGAATTTCAGCGCATTCTCAGGCACGCGCGCCAGCGGACGGTGCAGCGCCAGCCCAAGGATGACCACGGCCGCGAAGGCGAGTGCCGCACCCGCCGCCGCCGGCACCAGCACCTGGCCCGCAGCACCCAGTGCAATGACGATGAAGATCACTTCGAGTCCCTCGACCACCACCGCCTTGAACGCCGTCATCCCGGCCATCGCCCGGCCGGCGGCCCGCAAGGCGGTGCTCTCGGCGGCGAAGACCGCGCTTTCGTCATGAAGCGCCATCAGCCCGGCGCCGCGCAAGATGGCTTTGCGCAACCAGCGCATGCCGAACAGCAGCGACAGCCCACCCAGCGCCAGTTGCAGCAGATGGATCGGGGCAGCCGCCAGAGTCCCCCCAAGAATCGCGACCAGCGCGACCAGCAGCCCGAGCCCCGCCCCGGCCCCACCGAGTGCCGGACGCCAGCCGCTGACCACACCGACGGCGAGCACGATGGTCAACGCCTCGACAAATTCGACGAGCGAAGCCAGAAATGCCGCGATGGCCGGCGGTGCGATATGGGTCCAGTCCAGCATTTCGGCCGCAAGCGCCCTGAAAATTCCCAACGATGCCGCAACCGGCTGCCCTATATGGCACGCCTGATGGGGCCGCGCCAGTTGGACGATGTACGATGAACGACCCGGCTGGCTAGCCGGCGGAGCGCGTAAGCGATGCGGTTTT
>JAXDMU010000475.1:0-4931 GCA_034665905.1 Aliidongia sp.
TCGACCGAATCCGGTGCCGTGTTCCATGCGGTCACCAGACGGATGCAGGTGCTGTCCGGCCCGTCCCAGCGATAGAATTTGAACCCCTCTTCGAGAAGGCCGGCAATCATCACCTCGGGCAATTCGATGAAAATTTCATTGGCCTCGACCGGGTGGCGCAGCCGGCTGTCGGGCAGTTGCGCCAAGCCGCGCGCCAACCCCTGTGCCATGGCATTGGCGTGAGCGGCCTGACGGAGCCACAGGCCGTCCGTGACATAGGCATCGAGTTGCGCCGAGAGAAACCGCATTTTCGAGAAGAGGTGGCCGCCGCGCTTGCGCCGGAATTCCAGCGATTGCACCTTGGCCGGATCGAAAAACACGATGGCCTCGGCGGCGAGCGCGCCGTTCTTGGTGGCGCCGAAGCTGAGCGCATCGATGCCGGCCCGCCACGTCGCCTCGGCTGGGCTACATCCGAGGAAAGCCAGCGCATTGGCAAAGCGCGCGCCATCCATATGCATGGCGAGGCCGTGATGGTGGGCGATCTGGGCGATCTGGGCGATCTCGGCCGGGCGATAGACCGTGCCGCATTCGGTCGCCTGCGTCAGGCTGATCGCGGCCGGCTGAGCATGATGCACCACGCCCAGGCCGCCTGGCAGTTGCCGGGCGATGGTGTCGGCCGACAGTTTACCGTCGGCACCGGCCAGCGGCACGAGCTTGGCGCCACCGGTGTAGAATTCCGGCGCATTGGCCTCATCGACCATGATGTGCGATTGTTCATGACACAAGATGGCGCCCCAGGGCGGCGCCAGGGCGGCGAGCGCCAGCGAATTGGCCGCCGTTCCGGTCGCGACCGGCAGCACGGCGACCTCATGCTCGAACAGATCGGCCAGCTTGGCTTCGAGCCGCCGGGTGATCGGGTCGTCGCCATAGGAGGCGACGGCACCGCCATTGGCTGCCGCGATGGCGGCGAGGATTTCGGGCGCGATGCCGGTTACATTGTCGCTGGCGAAGTTCATGGTCTCACCGCTGGAATTTGGGAAACAAGATCGATGGTTTCGAGCACGGCACCCGTGGCCGGATCAAGTGTGATCAACGACTCGCGGTTGTCCGCATCGCCGACATGCAGCACCAGCCGCTCGCCGACCGCGGTCATGCCGGTGATCCGAGCCCCCGGCGGCAGCGCCAGAACCGCATGGCCCGGTGTGCCGGCAGCCCCGCTGGGCACGGCAGGTTTCGGTGCCGACATGCGATGCAGAACCGTCCCGACGATGGTGGCGACTCCGGCGACGATCAGAATGCCCATGAAGATGGTCACGCCAACGAGGGCACGCATATCGTCGAGCCTTTCGGAAGAGGGCCGGTGATGGCCGAGATGCCGCTGCACACGGAGATCATCGCCTGCGGCGAGGATACCGGCGAACGGGTCGATCGGCTGCTGGCCGTCCGCCTGGGCCAATTGTCGCGCTCGCGCGTCAAGGCACTGATCGAGGCGGGCCGGGTTGCGGCCGATGGCGTGACCATAACCAACCCTTCCTTCAGGGTCAAACCCGGTCAGGTGTTCGCGCTCGACATACCGCCGCCGATCGACGATCGGCCGGAGCCGCAGCCGATGGCGCTGAAAATCCTTTACGAGGATGCCGACCTCGTCGTGCTCGACAAGCCGGCCGGGCTGGTGGTCCACCCGGCGCCCGGCAATCCCGACCGTACGCTGGTCAACGCCCTGTTAGCGCATTGCGGCGACACGCTTCAGGGGATCGGCGGCGTCCGGCGACCCGGCATCGTGCATCGGATCGACAAGGAGACCAGTGGGCTCATGGTCGTCGCCAAAACCGGACAGGCCCATGCCGCCCTCTCGGCCGGTTTTGCCGAGCGCAGCATCGAGCGCGCCTATTGGGCCGCCGTCTGGGGCACGCCCAATCCGCGCGAGGGCGAGATCCGGCAACCGATCGGACGCAGCCCGACCAACCGCAAGAAAATGGCGGTCGTTACGTCGGGAAAGCCGGCCCACACCCTCTATCGCACCGTGCGGCCGCTGGGTCGCGCCGCCTCTCTGGTTGAATGTCGTTTGAAAACGGGCCGAACGCACCAGATCCGTGTTCATATGACGGAGCTGGGCCATCCGCTGATCGGCGATCCGGTCTATGGCAGATCGCGCCCCGGCCGAACCAAAGAATTGACGCCGGAAGCGGCAGCGGCGCTGCTGGGATTTCCTCGTCAGGCCTTGCATGCCTGGTTGCTTGGTTTTGCACATCCGTCAACAGGCAAGCATCTGCGTTTCGAAACCGGCTTCCCCGCGGATCTTGCAGAGCTGATGAATGTTTTGGAATAGGTGAGTACTGGACACCACCGGAATAACTACCCTAACCTTGTAGGTCTTCGGGTAAGATCGACGACAAAATCTGCCGCCGGCATCGGGTGGCCGGTCTGCCGTCTGCCCAGAATGGAGTGACGATCATGGCTGGCCTTTCCAGTTTGCCGAGTGTCAGCGCGGACGGAAACCTATCGCGATATCTCCAGGAGATTCGCAAATTCCCGATGCTCGACCCCGACACCGAGTTCATGCTGGCCAAGCGCTGGACCGAGCACCAGGACCCCGACGCCGCCCAAACTTTGGTGACGAGCCATCTACGGCTGGTCGCCAAGATCGCCATGGGCTATCGCGGCTATGGGCTGCCGCTGAGCGAACTGGTGTCCGAGGGCAATGTCGGCATGATGCAAGCGGTCAAGCGCTTCGATCCCGATCGCGGCTTCCGCCTGGCGACTTACGCCATGTGGTGGATCCGCGCCGCAATCCAGGAATACATCCTGCATTCCTGGTCGCAGGTGAAAATGGGGACGACCGCGGCCCAGAAGAAGCTGTTCTTCAATCTGCGCAAGCTCAAGGGCCAGCTTGGGGCGATCGACGAGGGCGATCTGCCGGATGAAATCGTCACCAAGATCGCCACCAAGCTCGAAGTGCCCGAAGTCGATGTCGTCAACATGAACCGGCGCCTGTCGAGCCCGGATCATTCGCTGAACGCGCCGTTGCGCAGCGACAGCGAGGGCGAATGGCAGGATTGGCTGGTCGATAACGAGGACACGCAGGAACAAAAGCTCGGCGACCGCGAGGAGTTGGGTTTGCGGCGCGATCTGCTGCAAAACGCGATGAAGACGCTGAACGAGCGCGAACGCTTCATCCTGACCGAACGCCGCCTGCGCGAGGAACCGGTGACGCTGGAAGATCTGTCACGCAAATACAATATCTCGCGTGAGCGGGTGCGCCAGATCGAGGTGCGCGCCTTCGAAAAGCTTCAGAAATCGATCAAGCAGGCGGTCAGCGGTCAGCGCCTGCTGGGCGCCACATAACGGCCTCTGTCGCCCGGCGTGGCGACTTCCGGGCCGGTGACTCTCCGCCGGCAGCCCTGGCTGATCGCGCTCAGTATCCTGCTGCTCGGCGCGGTGATCGCCGCGGCCCTGGCACCGGCCCTGCTGCCGGGCGATGAGCATGTCCGGCAAATCGCCGCCGGGGTGATCTTCGTCGGCAGCTATCTGGCTTTGGCGATCGGCCGCATTCCCGGTCTCCAGATCGATCGGGCCGGGATCGCCCTTGTCGGTGCCGGGCTTATGGTCGCATCGGGCGCCCTGCCACTGGTCGATGCCTACAAGGCGATCGATCTCGACACCGTCACCCTTCTGCTCGGCATGATGATCGTTGTCGCCAATCTCAGGCTATCGGGCTTTTTCGCGCTCGCCAATCGCTGGGTCGCGGCCTATGCCGGGCGCCCCGTGATCCTGCTCGGCGCCATCGTAGTGACTTCAGGTGTGCTTTCCGCCTTTCTGGTGAATGACGCCATCTGTCTGGTCCTGGCTCCCATGGTGTTGGAGTTGACACTCGCACTGGGGCGCCGACCAGTGCCTTATTTGCTCGCCGTGGCGATGGCGTCGAATGTCGGATCGGTGGCGACGATCACCGGCAATCCGCAGAACATCATGATCGGCAGTTTTTCGCACATTCCATACGGCACGTTCGCCCTAACGCTGGGACCGGTCGCCGTGGTCGGGCTGCTCGTGACCGCGGTGCTGATCGTTCTCGGCCATCGAGCCGAATTCGTCGGCGACGCTCGAATCGCCGTGCCGCGCAAGAGGGTCAATGTCAATCGCGTACTCCTGATCCGCGCCCTGTCGGGAACTCTGATCATGATCGGCCTGTTTTTCGCAGGCGTTGTGCCGGCCAAGGTCGCGATCGTCGTCGGCGGGTTGCTGCTGCTGACCCGCCGGCTGAAGAGCCGGCGGGTCTATACCGAAATCGATTGGTCGCTGCTGCTCATGTTCGCGGGTCTATTCATCATCGTCGCCGGCGCGCAGCACACGCTCCTCAGCCCCGGCATCATTGGCGGGACGGGCGGCATGGGCGAACTTCACATTGATCGGGTGCCCGTGCTCGCCCTGGTCACGGCGGTGCTGTCCAACCTGGTCAGCAATGTGCCGGCCGTGCTGATGCTGAAGCCGTTCATCGAAGGGATGAAGGATACTGACACCGCCTGGCTTGTGGTCGCGATGGCATCGACGCTGGCCGGCAATTTTACCGTGCTGGGCTCGGTCGCCAATCTGATCGTCGTGCAACGGGCGGCGGCAGCCGGTGTGACGCTCGGCTTTTGGGACTATTTTCGGGTCGGAGCCCCGTTGACCCTCGTCACCCTCGCGATTGGAACCTTGTGGCTGTCACTGTAACCCCACGCCGGGCCAAGCATTTCATCGCGTTCTCACTCGATGCGATCAACTTCCTGCTCGCCGATGTCCGTGGCGCCCTCGGACCTTATCTCAACGTCTTTCTGGTGACGCAGCAGCATTGGACCCAGTCGCAAACCGGGCTGGTGACCATGGTCGGCGGTTTGCTCGGTCTCGCCGTCCAAACGCCGATCGGTGCCGCGATCGACGAAACGCGCGCCAAGCGGGGGGCGATCGTTCTGGCC
>JAXDMU010000476.1:0-3460 GCA_034665905.1 Aliidongia sp.
GCACCCTCTTCACCAAGGGCTTCGACGTCCCGGCCATCGGCAAATTCGTGCTGGGCCACTACTGGCGCGAAGCCACGCCCGAGCAGCAGCAGGAATATCTCCGCCTCTTCGGCCTCTATGTCGTCGCGATCTATGCCGATCGCTTCAGCAATTATCAGGGCGAGGAATTCAAGGTCATCGGCAGCAAGCCCGAAGATGGCGGTAGCGCCACCGTCACCTCGCAGATCGTCCGACCCGGCGGCCAACCGATCCATATCGATTGGCGCGTCGCCAAGGAAGACACCGGATACAAAATCATCGACGTCAAAGCCGAAAACCTCAGCATGTCCGTGACACAGCGCGAGGAATTCGCCTCAATCATCTCTCAAAATGGCGGCCAAATTCAGGGCCTCATCACCATGCTCAAACAAAAAGTCAGCGGATGACGAACCGTCGGCGAGGGCCAAGATCCGGCCCTCGCGCTGGCACGCTCAGATGCAATAGGTCCGCAGCGGCTCGAAGCCGTTGAAGCAGACCGAGGCATAGGTCGAGGTATAGGCGCCGGTCGCCAGGACCTGGATCTTGTCACCGATCGCGAGATCGGCCGGCAACCGGTATTCGGTTCGTTCATAGAGAATATCGGCGCTGTCGCACGTCGGGCCGGCCAGCACCGCCGGGAGCATTGCGCCATCATCATGCGGCGTGCGGATCACATACTTGATCGCCTCGTCCATGGTTTCGGTCAGGCCGTTGAACTTGCCGACATCGAGATAAACCCAGCGCTTTTCGTCACCCGCTTCCTTGTGCGAGATCAGCACCACTTCGCTCTCAATGATGCCGGCATCACCGACCATCGAGCGGCCCGGCTCGACGATGATTTCCGGCAGATCATTGCCGAAATGCTCGGTAATCGCTCCCATGACCGCGGCCGCGTAAGCCTCGATCGGCTCGACGCCGCTGCGGTAATGCGCCGGGAAGCCCCCGCCGATATTGATCATCTTGAGCGCGATGTCACGCTCGGCCAACACCGAAAACATGGTCGCGGCGCGGCTGACGGCATTGTCCCATTGCCCCAGGTCGGTCTGCTGCGATCCGACATGAAACGAAATGCCATACGGATCGAGCCCGAGTGTGCGCGCTTCGGCCAGCAACTCGACCGCCATCTCGGGAGCGCAGCCGAATTTGCGCGACAGCGGCCATTCGGCGCCATGGCATTCGACCAGAATCCGACAGAAAACCTTCGAGCCCGGCGCGGCCTCGGCCAGCTTGCGCAGTTCGGCGGCACTATCGAAGGCAAACAGGCGCACGCCCTGCTCATAGGCAAAGGCGATGTCCCGCTGCTTCTTGATGGTATTGCCGTAGGAAATCCGATCGGGCGTCGCGCCGGCCGCGAGGCACATCTCGATCTCGCCGCGGCTCGCCGTATCGAAGCTCGACCCCAGCCCGGTCAGCCGGTCGAGAATCGGCGCGGCCGGATTGGCTTTGACCGCGTAAAAAATCCGCGCCAACGGCAAGACGCCGCGCAGCGTGACATAGGCCTGTTCGACAACATCGAGATCCACCACCAGGCACGGTGTGGGAGGCTTCATTTCTTCGAGAAAGCGGGCAATCCGGTCGGTCATCTCAAACGTTCCTTCGAGGCCGTCGATGTCACGGCGTCAGCAAAATGGTCGAAAACATGGGGGTTCGCGGATCAGGCCGCGGTCAGCGCCGATTGATCGAGATGACCCGGCGTCGCCAGCAAGGGCTGATCCGACACTTCGGTGATGAGGGTACGGTCGAAACCGTTGAAGCCCGTCCGCAGACAGGCGCCATATGCGCCGAGTTGACCCAGTTCGATCCAGTCGCCCGGCCCCATATCGGCCGGCAGCATGAAGGGACCGGTCATAAAATCGACACTGTCGCAGGTCGGGCCGTAAAAGCTGAAAGCGATCAGTTGCTCGCCGGACGGCGTGCCGTCGAGACGAATCAGCCGCGCCGGGAAACGCCATTTCAGCAGGCCGGCATCGGACAGATTGCCGTAGATGCCGTCATTGATATGCAGCACGTCGTCGCGCCGGGCTTCGACCCGCACGACCAGTGACGCACCGGCCGCAACCAGCGCCCGGCCCGGCTCGCACCACAGCCGAACATGCGGTGGCAGGCCAAGCCGGGCGAAGCCCCGGCCGATCGCCTCGAAATAATGACCGAGTGCCGGCGGCGTTTCGTCGGGATAGCTGACTGGAAAGCCACCGCCGACATCGACCCCGTCGATCGCTACGCCGGCCTCGGCGATCACCGCGCCGGCCAGCGCCAGGGCGCGGCCATAGACTTGCGGATCAAGGCACTGCGAGCCGACATGAAAGCACAGGCCAAGCCGTGCCGAGACAGCCCGCGCCGCGCGCAGCAGGGCGACCGTCAACTCGGGCGGGGCGCCGAATTTGCCGGACAGATCGTAGCTCGTCTGGCCCTTGGGCATCGCCAGCCGGACATAGAGGCCCAGATCGGCCGCTCCGTCGGTTGCCGCGACGATCTTGTCGATCTCTTCGAGCGAATCGAGCGAAAAATCCCGCACGCCGTATTCGAAATAGGCTTGGCGGATGAAGGACGGCGCCTTGATCGGGTGCATGTAATGGATGCGCGCTTCAGCAAAAAGCTGGCGCACCAAGCGGATTTCACCCGGCGAGGCACAATCGAAATGCCGCACGCCGCCCCGCCACAGCGCCCGCAGGACCGCCGGTTCCGGGTTGCATTTCACGGCGTAGAGCACATCGCCGGGAAAGTCGGTGACGAACCGGGCGGCAGTTGCCTGAAGCACCCCCGGCCGGATGCAATAAACCGGCTCGACCGGCCGCAGCTCGGCCACGAGCGGATCGACTGCCGGCATCGCCGGTATGGGTATGACGGGACGACGGAGCGGCCCCACCGCCACTCTCGAACGGAGTTTATTCATGTTCGCACCCTCTTCGGACCCCAATTACATTGGGCAGCCAAAAGGTAAGGGAAGAATCAGCCGAGTTACCGAGAGCGGTTACACGGATGATGCACGGATGGGTATTTTTGGGCAGAAAAGCCCGACGTGGACATTTCGCGGGAAACGTCCGACGTCAGCTTATACTTCGCTGCGTGGGCGAGAGCCCTTCGGCCCCCGTTACGGTTGCAACCATATCGACCTCCCTCTCGGGACCGATCCACTAGACCGGTTCTTCCAAAAAGGACGCGTTACGTCGTTGCATAACCACAAAGGGCCAGCGGCACGTGCGAGTGCGTCAGAACACTGGCTTACATACGCCCTCTGGCCTCGGATGCAAGTGGAAATTTACCGGGGGGACATGTTTTTTGTGCATGTCGTGTTGGGTCGAATGCCCTTGAGCCGCCAAGGGTTTTTATAGGTTTTTGATAAGGGCTGCCGTTGCCGCCGGGGGTTACATCGAATTAATCCGCCGGGACGGTGCTCAACCTTGCCTGAAACGACATCGCAGCCGATATTTGCGGGCGAGAT
>JAXDMU010000477.1:0-11324 GCA_034665905.1 Aliidongia sp.
AACGACGCGTTCGGCGGCACATCGGCCCTCGATTTGATGCTTCAGGGCGCGCCGTCCGACATCGGACGGGTTCGGGCCTATCTCGATGCCGAGCGGGGCGGCTGGTGACGCGCCGGCTGCGCTGGACGCCCGGTTACCGCATCATCCGCACTATCTATCCACCGGTCGATCTGTTCGAGGACATCGCGGACCCGGCCGATTGGGACTTGCTGGTCTCGGCCGAAGCCAAGCTCAATCCGCGGCTGCGCGACGAAATCGGCAATCTGACCCTGGTGCCGGCCATCCGGCGCCGCTCCGGCCCGACCGCCTCGATTGCGATGGGCGCCTTCACCCATGTTTCCGCCGATCGCCCGAGCCGGTTTTCCGACGGGCGCTACGGCGTCTGGTATTGCGGCGATCGGATCGAGGTGGCGCTGGCGGAAACGGCCCATCATTTCCAACGCTTCATGCGGGCGACGGCCGAACCGCCGGCCGACGCGGATTTCCGCCTGCTGACCTGCCCGGTCGCCGGGCAAGTGGTCGAGGCGCCGCCGGACTGCCTGGCGCCCGAAGATTGGCGACCGGGCCAGATTTTCGGGCGGGAAGCGCGGGCGGACGGCGCGGACGGCGTGCTCTATCCGAGCGTCCGCTATCCTTCGGGACGGGCCGCAGCGATCTTCTGGCCGGACTGCCTGACGCTGCCGATCACTCAGACGCAGCAATTCCGCTACCGCTGGGACGACGGCCGGATGACGCACTATCTGCCCCATGACGCGACGGCGTGGACGCCGTGGCCGATTGCGGGGGCCATGACCTGAACGTGACGATCCGTCGCGAACGAATAATTCTGGGCACGGGCAGGTGGCTCATGCGACTTTCGATATCTGACATTGGCTCAGCCGGAGAATCACCCCATGACCACCCCCCTGCCGCCCGAGCACACCCGCGAACTGGTCGCGCCCTTTGCCGACCCCGCCGCCTTCAAGCAAGCGGTCGAGGCGCTGCTCGCGGCCGGGTTCGATCGAACCGATCTGTCGATGCTGGGCACGCATGACAGTCTGGAGGTCGCGGGCGATCTGGCGGGGTATCGGCGCGAGCCGGCGGCGTCGATCCGGGCGGGGTTGGCCGACGAGGCCGGGTTGGTTGGCTCGGTCGCGCTGGCAGGCGCCTTGTTGCTGGTCGCCGGGCCGGTCGGTGTGGCCGGCGCGGCGCTCGCGGCGGCGGCGGCCGGGGCGCTGGCGTTGCGGCCGTTCTTTGCGCAATTGACCGAAGCGGCGCATGTCGAGGGCTTTGCACGGTCGATCGAGGAGGGCCGGATTCTGCTGTGGGTCCGCACGGCCGATACCGCGTCGGTCGCGCGGGCCGAATCGCTGCTGACCGGGTTCGGTGTCCCGATCACCCGGCTGGCGGCCTGGGCGCGCGAGGCTTTGTAAGAAGCCCATTGCCCCGGCGCTATGAGAATAGGGCGGCCGGACGCGCGCGTCGCGCGCTTTACCGGGATGGGCTTTTCGGGTGAAACTCGCAAAGCCAGTGTGCCGATGGGGAGAGATTTGACGATGACCGAAGAAAATGGCCGGATCACCGAAGCCGAGGCGCTGGCGTTTCACGCCGAGGGCAAGCCCGGCAAGATCGAGATCGCGCCGACCAAGCCGCTGACCACGCAGCGCGATCTGTCGCTGGCCTATTCGCCCGGTGTCGCCTGGCCGTGCCTGCATATCCAGCGCGATCCGGAAACCGCCTATGACTACACGGCCAAGGGCAATCTGGTCGCGGTCATCTCCAACGGCACGGCGGTGCTGGGGCTGGGCGATCTGGGGGCGCTCGCCTCCAAGCCGGTGATGGAAGGCAAGGCGGTGCTGTTCAAGCGCTTCGCCGACATCGATTCGATCGATCTGGAAGTCTCGACCCGCGATGTCGATGAATTCGTCAATTGCGTGCGCTTTCTGGGCGACAGCTTCGGTGGCATCAATCTCGAAGACATCAAGGCGCCGGAATGCTTCATCATCGAGCAGCGCCTGCGCGAGTTGCTCGATATTCCGGTGTTTCACGACGATCAGCACGGCACGGCGATCATCGCCACCGCCGGCCTGATCAATGCCTGCAATCTGACCGGGCGCGATCTGAAGACCGTCAAGCTGGTGGTCAATGGCGCCGGGGCCGCCTCGGTCGCCTGCGTCGAACTCTTGAAGGCGATGGGTGTCGCGCATGATAACGTCATCATGTGCGACACCAAGGGCGTGATCTATCAGGGCCGCACCGAGGGCATGAATCAGTGGAAATCGGCCCATGCCGCGGTCACTGACCGGCGGACTTTGGCCGAGGCGCTCAATGGCGCCGATGCGTTCTTCGGCCTGTCGGTCAAGGGGGCGGTGACGCAGGAGATGGTCAAGGCGATGGCGCCCCGGCCGATCATCTTCGCCATGGCCAATCCCGATCCGGAAATCACGCCCGAGGATGTGAAGGCCGTCCGGCCCGATGCGCTGGTCGCCACCGGCCGCTCGGATTATCCCAACCAAGTCAACAATGTCCTGGGCTTTCCCTATATCTTCCGGGGGGCGCTCGACACGCGCGCCTCGACGATCAACGAGCCGATGAAGATCGCCGCGGCCGAGGCGCTGGCCGCCTTGGCCCGCGAAGACGTGCCGGACGAGGTCGCCGCGGCCTATTCCGGGCGTCGCCTGTCCTACGGCCCGGATTATCTGATTCCGGCACCGTTCGATCCGCGGCTGATCAGCCATGTGCCCGTCGCCGTCGCCCGTGCTGCGATGGAGTCGGGCGTCGCCCGCCGGCCGCTTGATCTCGCGGCCTATGGCCGCAAGCTTTCGACCCGGCTCAACCCGATAGCCGCCAGCCTGCAAGGGATTTTCGAGGCGGTGCGCAGCCACCCCAAGCGCGTCGTCTTCGCCGAAGGCGAGGAAGAAACCGTGATTCGCGCGGCCCTCGACTTCAAGAATTCGGGCTATGGCACGCCGGTTCTGATCGGCCGCGAGGACCGCATCCACGCGACGCTGAAATCGATGGCGCTGTCGGCGCCGGACGCGCTCGAAATCCACAATGCGCGTGTCAGCCGCGACAACAAGACCTATACAGAATTCCTGTTCAAGCGGCTGCATCGCAAGGGCGTCCTGCTACGCGATTGCCAGCGTTGGGTCAATCAGGATCGCAACGTCTTCGCCGCCTGCATGGTGGCGCTGGGTGATGCCGATGCCATGGTTACCGGCACCACGCGCAGCTATGCCGCGACGCTGGATGAAATCAGCCGCGCGCTCGATCCCAAGCCGGGCAAGCGCGCGTTCGGGCTGATGATGATGGTGGCGCGCGGCCACACCATCTTCATCGCCGATACCACGGTGCATGAGCTGCCCAATTCCGAGGAACTGGCCGATATCGCGGTGCAGGCGGCGGAAAAGGCGCGGCAGATGGGGGCGGTGCCGCGTGTCGCGCTCCTGTCGTTCTCGAATTTCGGCAATCCGATGCGCGACCGGCCGCAGCGCATCCGCGACGCGGTCGCGATTCTCGACCGGCGCGGCGTCGATTTCGAATATGACGGCGAAATGTCCGCCGACGTGGCGCTCGATTACGAGCTAATGAAGCGGACCTATCCGTTCTGCCGGCTCAGCGGCCCGGCCAATGTGCTGATCATGCCGTCGCTTCACTCCGCCAATGTGTCATCCAAGCTGCTTCAGAAGCTGGGCGGCGGCATGGTGATCGGGCCAATGCTGCTCGGCCTCGACAAGCCGGTGCAGATCGTCGAGATGGGAACGACCGTGTCCGATATGGTCAATCTTGCGGCGCTGGCTGCGCATGACGCGATCGCGTGATTCACCGTTTCGAGACGAGATACCATCGAATTTCGCGCGGACATGCGTTAAACTGTAACCGAAATGTCCGATAGTCCCGATACCGAGGTCGCGCCCATCGATCCCGCACCGGTCACCACCGGCCCGTGGGGACGACCGGCCGCTCGGGCGAAGGGACTGGGCGCGCGCATGCCGTTGGGATGGTTTTCCGGACTTGTGATCGCGATTGCGTTGGTCGCCCTCGGCGTCTTCACCGCTCTGTTCGCGGTCGGGCTGATCGGGGTCGGGCCGGCGGCAATCGCAGCGGTGTCCGTCATCGCCTGTTTAGCGTTGATTTTCCGACATCTGTTTCATGAGGTCGGGCGGCTGGATCGCGTGCTGGAGGCGATCCTCGTCGATCCCGCGCGACCCGAACCGGCATGGCGCAGCGGCCACCCGGCGATCGAACCGCTCTGGGGCGGCATCCTGCGGCTCAACAAATTCTGGCGGCAGTGCGTCGCCGATCTTGAAACCGAACTGGCGGATTCGACCAATGTGCTGGCGGCATTGCCCGACCCGATCATTCTGATCGATGGCCGGCGCAAGGTGACGCGAGTCAACGCGGCGGCCCGCGAGCTGCTGGGCGAAAATCTGCTGGGCCGGGATCTGGCGGCGGCCTTGCGCAATCCGGCGGTGCTGGCCGCGACCGATGCCGTGCTCAGGACCGGCATTGGCGGGCAGATCGAATTCGATCTGTCGCTTCAGGTCGATCGGCATCTGCGGGCCGGCATCGTGCCGCTGCCCGATCATCCGCAGGATGGCTGCACCACCCTGCTGATTCTGAACGATCTGACCGCGCTGAAGCGGGCGGAGCAGATGCGGGCCGATTTCGTCGCCAATGCCAGCCATGAATTGCGCACGCCGCTGTCGACCCTGGTCGGCTTCATCGAAACGCTTCAAGGGCCGGCGGCGGACGATGCGGAGGCGCAGCGCCGGTTCCTGGCGATCATGCAGCAGCAGGCCGGGCGGATGGCGCGGCTGGTCGATGATCTCCTGTCGCTGTCGCGGATCGAACTCAATGAGCATTCGCCGCCGACCGAGGCGGCCGATCCTGGGCTGATTCTGCGCTCGCTGGCCCAGACCCTGGAACTCAAGGCGGCGGCGCGCGGCATGCGCATCGATTTGCAGGTCGACCGCGATCTGCCCAATGTGTCGGGCGATGACGAGGAACTGGCCCAGCTGTTCCAGAATCTGATCGAGAACGCGATCAAATATGCCAGGCGGGACACGGCGATCACGATCTCTGCGGTGCCGTCCAACAAGCTGCGACCCGGCATCGCGATCGCCGTGCGCGATTGCGGCGAGGGTATTCCGCGGCTGCATCTGCCCCGGCTGACCGAACGGTTTTATCGGATCGATACCGCCCGCTCGCGCGAAATGGGTGGCACCGGCCTGGGCCTAGCCATCGTCAAGCACATCGTCAATCGCCATCGCGGCGTGCTGGACATCGACAGCGAGATCGGCGAGGGCTCCGTGTTTACCGTGCATCTGCGCGCGGTGTCGGGGCGTGACGCCGAGCGCGATCCGAAGACGACCCGGCGGGCCGTCGGCGAGTGATTCGAAAGAGTCACGGAAGCCTCATAATAGACGTCATATAACTGTAACATTATCGGCGTATGTCCTTCGCCCATAAACGCGCGGGCCGGTTCGTCGGCATGCGACACAGCCGCAGGAGAGCATCCGTGAAAGCTATCGGCCATAAGCTGGTTGGGGCGTTGGTGGTGGGGGCCTTGGCCTTCGCCGGCACCGTACGCGCCGAGGACATCACCGGCGCCGGTTCGACCTTTGCCTATCCGATCCTGTCGAAATGGGCGGATACCTACAAGACCAAGACCGGCATCGGCGTGAATTATCAGTCGATCGGTTCCGGCGGCGGCATCAAGCAGATCAAGGCCAAGACGGTCGATTTCGGCGCCTCCGATAAGCCGCTGGATCCAACCGAGCTGGACCAGTCCGGCCTGACGCAATTCCCGTTCATCATGGGCGGCATCGTCCCGGTCGTTAATATCGAGGGTATCGCCGCGGGCCAGCTCAAGCTGACCGGGACGCTGCTGGCCGATATCTACCTGGGCAACGTCACCAATTGGAACGACAAGGCCATCGCCGAACTCAACAAGGATCTGAAGCTGCCGGATCTGGCGATCGCGCCGGTCTATCGCTCGGACGGATCGGGCACGACCTACAATTTCGTCTATTACCTGGCGGCCCTTTCGGCCGAGTGGAAGGACAAGGTTGGCGTCAACACCTCCGTTCAGTTCCCGGTCGGCATCGGCGGCAAGGGCAATGAGGGTGTCGCGGCCTTCACCGCGCGCACCGCGGGTGCCATCGGCTATGTCGAATATGCCTATGCCAAGCAGAACAAGCTGGTCCATACGCTGATGGCGAACAAGGACGGCGTCTTCGTCGAGCCGTCGGCCAAGACCTTCCAGGCCGCGGCGGCAAATGCCGATTGGGCGCACGCACCGGGCTTCGTGCTGATCCTCGCCAATCAGCCGGGCAAGGATTCCTGGCCGATGACCGCGTCCACCTGGGCGCTGGTCTACAAAAACCAGGACAAGCCGGAAACCGGCAAGGATGTGCTGAAATTCTTCGACACCGCTCTCAAGACCGGTCAGGACGCGGCGGCCTCGCTCGATTACGTCCCGATGCCGGAGAATGTCGTGAAACTGGTCGAGGAAAGCTGGAGCCGCGAGATCAAAGCGGACGGAAAATCGCTGTGGTAGAGAGCGCCCCGACGAGGTGGGTGCGGGACGAGGCGTTTCGGCGCCTCGTGTCCTAATTGCTTGGAAACGGGACCAATATCTTGAGTGAACTCTCGATCGAGCGGCCGGCGACCTTGCGCGGGCCGCAGCATCTGCTCGATGGGCTGTTCAAATACGGCACGCTGACCTTCGGCGTCATCGTGCTGTTGATTCTGGGTGGCGTCATCGTCTCGCTGATCGACGGTTCGTGGTTGGCCCTCAAGACCTTCGGCTTCGGCTTCTTCGTGACCGATGCCTGGAATCCGGTGACCGAGCAGTTCGGCGCGGTGGTGCCGGTCTACGGCACGCTCGTCACCTCGCTGATCGCCATGCTGGTCGGCGTGCCCTTGAGCTTCGGGATCGCGATCTTCATCTCCGAACTGTCGCCGGCCTGGCTGAAGCGCCCGCTTTCGACCGCGATCGAGCTGCTCGCCGGCATTCCCAGCATCATCTACGGCATCTGGGGCTCGTTCACCCTGGCGCCGCTGCTTCAGGCCGACGTGCAACCCTTCCTGATCAAGTATCTGGGCCACGCACCGCTGATCGGCGCTTTGTTCAAGGGGCCGCCGCTCGGTATCGGCGTGCTGACTGCCGGGCTGATCCTGGGGATCATGATCCTGCCCTTCATCTCCTCGATCATGCGCGACGTGTTCCAGACCGTACCGCCGATGCTCAAGGAATCCGCCTACGGTTTGGGCTGCACGACGTGGGAAGTCATGTGGAACGTGGTGTTACCCTATACGCGGGTCGGCGTGATCGGCGGCGTCATGTTGGGGCTCGGCCGCGCCATGGGTGAAACCATGGCGGTCACCTTCATGATCGGCAATTCCCACCGGATCGCCACCTCGCTGCTGGCGCCAGGCCAGAGTATTTCCTCAGCACTCGCCAATGAATTCACCGAGGCGGTCAGCGATATCTATCAATCCTCGCTGATCGCGCTCGGTCTCGTGCTGTTCATCCTGACCTTCATCGTGCTCGCCGTCGCCAAACTCATGTTGCTGCGCCTGCAACGCCGGGCGGGGACCTAAGCACATGACCATCGGGTCGGGCTTCGACGCGCGCCGCTACCGCAATCGCCGCGGCCGCAATCTGCTTGTGCTGGCGCTTTCGACCGTGGCGACCGGCCTGGGGCTGGTCGTTCTGGCCGCCATTCTGATCAAGCTGGTTTGGGAGGGTGCGTCGGCCTGGACGCCGGCGCTCTTCACCCAGATGACGCCGCCGCCCGGCAGCGCCGGCGGGCTCCTGAACGCGATCGCCGGCTCGTTCGCGATGACCACGGTTGGAACGATCCTCGGCACGCCGATCGGCATCTTCGCCGGCACCTATCTGGCCGAATACAGCGCCAACAGCCGCTTTTCCCAGATCGTGCAATTCATCAACGACATTCTGCTTTCAGCACCGTCGATCATCATCGGCCTGTTCATCTATCAGATCATGGTGGCGCCGATGCATCACTTCTCGGCCTGGGCCGGCAGTGCCGCCCTGGCGATCCTGGTGGTACCGGTGGTGGTACGCACGACGGTCGATATGCTGGGACTGGTACCCAACAGCCTGCGCGAGGCGGCCGCGGCGCTCGGTACACCGAAATGGAAGATCGTGACTCTGGTGTGCTATCGTGCCGCCATGCAGGGGATGTTGACCGGGGTCATGCTCGCCGTGGCCCGTATCAGCGGCGAGACGGCGCCGCTGCTGTTTACCGCGTTCAACGATCAGTTCTGGAGTGCGAATATGAACGCGCCGATGGCCAATCTGCCGATGGTGATTTTCCAGTTCGCGCTAAGCCCCTATGAAGACTGGCAGCGCCTCGCCTGGGGCGGTGCCTTGTTGATTACCGTCACTATCCTGTTCCTGAACATCGCCGCCCGCTCTCTCGCCAATTTGAGCAGTCTGAAGCCATGACGCCCAAGCCCCTGCGGATGCGGCCCCCGGAGACCGCCATGACGGAAAGCCCCGGCGCCCTGAACGAGCCGGTCGCAGCACCGGATGCGCTGACAGACAAAATCGTCATCAAGGATCTGCACTTCTATTACAAAAAATATGAAGCGCTGAAGAACATCAATTTGAAGCTGGCGGACAAGCGCGTTACCGCCTTCATCGGCCCGTCCGGCTGCGGCAAGTCCACGCTGCTGCGCTGTCTCAACCGCATGTACGATCTCTATCCCGAGCAGCGCGCGACCGGCGAGATCACCGTCGATGGCCGGAACATCCTCGACCCCAAGGTCGATCTCAATCTGCTGCGCGCCAAGATCGGCATGGTGTTTCAGAAACCGACGCCATTTCCCATGTCGATTTTCGACAATGTCGCCTTCGGCATCCGGCTTTATGAATCGCTGCCGCAGAGCGAATTGATGGATCGCGTCCAATCGGCGCTGGAGCGCGCCGCCTTGTGGGGCGAGGCCAAGGACAAGCTGAAGCAAAGCGGTCTCGGCCTGTCCGGCGGCCAGCAGCAGCGCCTGTGCATCGCGCGCGCCATCGCGGTGCGGCCGGAAATCCTCCTGCTCGACGAGCCCTGCTCGGCGCTCGACCCGATCTCGACCCAGAAGATAGAAGAGCTGATTTCCGAGCTGAAGACCGAATACTGTATCATCATGGTGACCCACAGCATGCAGCAGGCGGCGCGCAGTTCGGACTATACCGCCTTCATGTATCTGGGCGAGCTGGTCGAATACAGCGATACGGAAACCATGTTCACCACCCCGGCGAACAAGCGGACCGAGGATTACATCACCGGCCGGTTCGGCTGATCGGAGACTGGGAAACGCGATGTCCTCGGACCATATCATCAAGAGCTACGACGACGAACTGACCAAGCTTCAGAACACGCTCATCACCATGGGCGGCTTGGCGGAATCCCAGCTTGCCTCGGCGATCCAGGCGGTGGTCAAGCGCGACAGTGATCTCGCCGCCATCGTGGTGGCCGGCGATGCCCGCGCCGATCAGCTCGAGCGTGAGGTCGAAGCCCTGGTGGTGCGCCTGCTGGCATTGCGCCAGCCGATGGCACGCGATCTGCGCGAGATCATTTCGGCGCTGAAGATCGGCACCGATCTGGAACGGATCTGCGATTACGCCGCCAATGTCGCCAAGCGCTCGATCGTGCTCAACCAGACCGCCCTGGTCAAGCCGGCCCTGGCACTGCCGCATATGGGCAAGCTGGCGCAACTGCTGATCAAGAACGTGCTCGACGCCTATGTCCAGCGCGATGGCGACAAGGCGATGCAGGTCTGGCTCGGCGACGAGGCGCTGGACGAGCTGTACACCAGCCTGTTCCGCGAGCTGCTGACCTACATGATGGAAGATCCGCGCAGCATCACCGCCGGGACCCACCTGCTGTTCATGGCGAAGAACATCGAACGGATCGGCGATCACGCCACCAATATCGCCGAGACGATCTATTTCCTGCTGCACGGCAAGCCGATCCAGGAGATCCGGCCCAAGAGCGACCGGTCGAGTTCCTCGGTCGTCCTGTCCGGCCCGCACGGGATCGTCACCGATAAAAGCGAGCCCAAGCCATGAAGCCGTTGGTCATGATCGTCGAGGACGAGGCGCCGCTCGTCACGCTCCTGAAATATAATCTGGAAAAGGAAGGCTTCGGCGTCTGCGAAGCGAGCGATGGCGAAGAGGCGCTGGTCCAGATCGCCGAGCGCAAGCCCGATGTCGTGCTGCTCGACTGGATGCTGCCGCTCGTTTCGGGCATCGAAATCTGCCGACAGATCCGCCGCTCGCCGCAATCGCGCACCGTGCCGATCATCATGCTGACCGCGCGCGGCGAGGAAGGTGACAAGATTCGCGGCCTCAACAGCGGCGCCGATGATTACATCACCAAGCCGTTCAGCCCGAGCGAACTGATCGCCCGCGTCCGCGCCGTGATCCGCCGCGCGCGGCCCGACGTCTCGGACGAGCGCCTGAACTTCGCCGATGTCAGCATGGATCTGGCGGCGCACCGGGTCGTGCGCAATGGCCGGCCGATCCATCTCGGGCCGACCGAGTTCCGCCTGCTGCGGTTCCTGCTCGAACATCCCGGCCGGGTCTTTTCGCGCGAACGCCTGCTCGACGCGGTGTGGGGCCATGACGTATATGTTGAACCGCGCACGGTCGACGTGCATATCAGGCGGCTCCGCAAGGCGCTGAACGGTCCCCATGAACTCGACATCATCCGAACCGTCCGCTCCGCGGGCTATGCGCTGGATGAGGCGCGCGACTAGCAAAGCCCAGCGGGTGTACGGCAGGCCGAACGGCCGCTCGACGCGGTATGGGTCATGACGTATATGTTGAGCCCCGCACGGCAGACGTGCACATCAGGCGGCTCCGCAAGGCGCTGAACGGTCCCCATGAACTCGACATCTTCCGAACCGTCCGCTCCGCGGGCTATGCGCTGGACGGGGCGCGCGACGAGCGCGGCTTGCGCCGCCGCTCTGTTGGCTGGCTGCTCCGGGATTCCACCGCGGCTCGACCCGCAACTGGCGCCGGCCGCCATCGGCGACCAGACCGCCGATGGCCTGCCGTGCGCACCGCTTGAAGGCCATCGGCTCTATCGCGTCGCCGACGATGCGCTCGGCCTGGCGGAACAGACGCTGGGCGAGGCGGATCTGGCTTTGGCGTCGCCGACACTTGCCGCGGCGCTGGTGCCGGGTGCGCTGAGCGTGCCGCTGACGATCGATGCGTCGGGCGATGGCGGCGATGGGGAGGCGGATCGGCGGCAAACCCTGGCGGACGACCCGGCGCTCACCACGCCGGCCCTGAAGACGGCGGCGCGCACCGAACGCCG
>JAXDMU010000478.1:0-2713 GCA_034665905.1 Aliidongia sp.
ATCTAGCCGCGCCAAGGGAATACTACCGGGACACTGCTGTAGCCGGCAAGGCCGAAAACCGCAGTCTATTCCGTGGTGCAGTGTCGAGCCGTCATCAAAGGATAAACCATCACCATCAAATCCCTAACAATCGAGGCGGCCACTTGACAGTCAGCCGTAGGACCGAAATCGTCTACCGGCACGTCACACTGCATCAACTCTCCCCGGCACCAACGAAACGCCATCGCCTTTACAAGTAAACCCTCGATACTACTCGCCGGTGTAGTGATGATTTTCTCTACGATGTAAGTACCGACATCGTCCAAGTCGCCGGCCCGGTTAATATGGTCATCTATCGCAAGACCAATTTCTGGATTGTCAGATTTTACTTTGTCAACTTTAGCCCATTCATCAAAATGAGGACCGATTTGCGAAGCCAGAGCGATACCAAGGCGAGCAAGAATAGCATCGCCTAAAGATGGGACCGAAATTTCCGTGTCTCTTGTAGTGCCGTCAACCATCATAGAACCCCCAATGTACTATTGACCGTTAGTTGTATTCTCGATGCGCATGCCGCGGCGTGCCGCCGACCGGGCTCATTCCGCAAGGATTGGTGTTTGTTTGCCTTTCAGGCCGCTTGCGCGAGCAAGGCGTCGCGATCGGCTTCAAGCTGGCGGATGTATGCGTAATCGGCCGGGAACAGCCGATCCTTGTTCCAAATGCACACGATGTTGGACTTGATCGCCTCGATCGCCCGCGCCCGCACCGCTTCCGGCGCGAAGCTTGGCAGCGTGCCCGCCTTGGCTTCCGCCCAGGCCATCCGCAGCCACCGGCCGAAGCCTTTGCGATCGAACTTTTCGTTCCTCGTCTTCCGGTTCCAAACCCGAAGCTGGTGAGCGCGGCGGAAGATGTCAGCGCGGGTGAACATGATCGCGGTTCCCGTATGAATTCAATGGAACCATTTATATCATATCGTGTTAGCGTAAGCCATATGAAAAATATGGAATTGCGCTTTTTATTCGTTCCGAGTAGGCTGCCCCTATGATCACATCCGCTCAGTGCCGCGCCGCGCGCGCGCTCCTTCGTTGGAGCCAAGATGACCTTGCAGAAAAAAGTGAGGTAGGAGTTGCCGCGATCAGAACGTTCGAAGCGGAAAGCGCCGCGCCGCGAAGAGCTACCTTGGCTGCGCTCCGCCTTGCACTCGAAACCGCCGGCATCATCTTCATTGCAGAGAACGGCGAAGGGCCGGGCGTGCGCCTGCGCAAAGGCACCTGCACGGCATAGCGTCGCACTGCCGGCGGCGCCCGCCAAGTGACGGTGCCGCCGGTCGAAAGCGAATATGGCGATCATGCCGCAGAGCCGGCGGGTCATCATTAGGCACTCCGAAACGCAGACAGCCGACCCTCGGGGCGTCGCATGCGACCCTGGAGCCGGTTCGGGCGTGTCTGCGCTCGGATTTGGGCGGGCAAGGAGTTGCAGCTCCTTGCCCGCCTCCTTGCTCAATATGCGAAGGCAGGCGCGAGCGATAGTCGAGAATTTCACAGATCACTGGGTTGTGATCGGGAGCGCCGGGGATTTTTTGTCGATGGCAACGAAAGAAGAAATCACGATGGCCTGCGCCGGGCTCGGTTGCGGCGTTCATGATTTGGCGGGCGTGCGACTGCGTAAAGGCATCAGCCGATGATCGAGCCGGAGCGCCTACCGCCGCCGCCTTTCTGGCGCACGCGATATTTCGCGTTCACCGTCATGGGCAAGGCCGATCGCCGATGGATCGACCCGATCGATATTGCCCGCGCGCTCGCCCAGCCGATCCGCAAGGAACGCCAGCCGGACGGGCGCGTTCGGCAATGGGCTTACATTCCTCGGCTGGCGACGTATATTCGTATCGTGACGCTTGCCGATGGCGAGACCGTGCATAACGTCTTCAAGGATGGTGGGTTCGTCGAATGACCCAGGCTTTCGAGTATGACCCGGCGACGGACAGCCTCTATATCAAGGTCCGGCTGGGTGAGTCGGTCGATAACCGCACGGTCGGCGACGATGTGGTAATCGACATCGGCGATGACGGCGATCCGGTCGGCTATGATATTCAGCATGCGAGCCGGCATGCCGATGTTATCGCTGAAGCGCTGGGATTGCTGCATCAACGCCACGCCGCCTGATCGGTCGTGCCAAGCGTCGCTGGTGCGTTTGCCGCATCGGCCGGGCGAAATGCCCCACCCGCAAGGCGAGACCGCCATCAGGCGGGCGCCGCCGCCGCATCCCCGTCCGCGCCGTCCAAGATCCGATAGACACTCGCCCGGCCGATACCGAGCCTGCGGGCGATCTCTGCCCGGCCGATACCGGCAGCATCCAGCGCCAGCACTTCCGATGCCTTCGCCCGCGCGGTCGGACGGCGGCCGAGATACTTGCCATCGGCCTTCGCCTTGGCGATGCCCTCGCGCTGGCGTTCAAGCATGATCTCGCGCTCGAATTCGGCGATGCCGCCCAGCACGGTCAGCATGAGCTTGCCGGTCGCGGTGCCGGTGTCGATCCCGAGGTTGATGATGCGCAGCGCCACGCCCTTGGCATTCAGCGTATCGACCAGATCGTGAAGGTGCTTCACCGATCGCGCCAGTCGATCGAGCTTGGTCACGACCAGCGTGTCGCCGTCGCGCGCCCAATCGACCGCCGCGTCGAGTTGCTGCCGCTCCTTGAAATCGACGGACGAGACTTGCTCCTGAAACACCTTCTC
>JAXDMU010000479.1:0-3290 GCA_034665905.1 Aliidongia sp.
CTGGTCGCGCACCGCCTCGCCGTGGAATCAGGGCAGCGTGCTGTTCCGCCTGCCGCATGGGGCACTCTGGCCTTATGATCAGTCCGGCGGATCGAAGCGCCCGCTGGTGCTGGATCTGTTCGTCGCCCCGCCCGGTGCCGGCAAATCGGTGCTGGCCAACACGATCAATCTCGGCCTGTGCCTCAGCCCGGCCGTGCTCGGCAGCCAGGGTGCCCGGCTGCCGCTGATCGGCAAGGCCGATATCGGCCCCTCGGCCCAAGGCTTCGTCCGCCTCGTCCAGGAGGCGCTGGGACCGGCCCGCCGGCACGAGGCGATCTTCGCCACGATGCAGTTCGCGCCCAGCTTCGAGGTCAATATCTTCGATCTCCAGGTCGGCTGCGCGTATCCGTTGCCGCTCGAACGCGCCTTCCTCAACAATTTCCTGACGCTGGCAACCCTACCGCCCGATCAGACGACACCGTTCGAGGGGATGACGCAGCTGATCGGGCTGGTGATCGACGAAGCCTATCGGCTTGCGACCGAAGTTCCCGGCGGCTCGCCCAAACGCTATCGGCCGGGGACCGAGCCAAAAGTCGATGCGGCGATCCGGCGGCACGGCATTGTGCTCGACCCGGACGAGCCGCATTGGCGCGACGTGGTAACGGCGCTCTGCGAGTGCGAGGAATATCGCTTGGCCGAAACTGCCCAGCGCCATGCCGTGCCGCTACTCCAGGATCTGGTCAGTGCCGCGCGGACCGACCAGATCCGCGACCTGTTCGACACTCTGAAGATCGCCGTCACGGCCGAGGCTATCGGCACTTTGTTCGAGCGCTATATCTACGATTTCATCCGCAAATTCCCGACGCTCAATCATCCGACACGCCTCGACTTCGGCCCGGCGCGGATCATCGTGCTCGATCTGGCCCAGGTGGCGCCGACCGGCTCGGCCGGGGCCAATCGGCAGACCGAGATGATGTATCTGCTGGCCCGCCATATCCTGGCGCGGAACTTCTTCCTGATCCCGGATTATCTGAGCCATGTGCCCGAACCAGTCAGGCCCTATCACCGGGTGCGGTTCCAGGAGATGGTCGAGACGGTGAAGCGCCTCGATTACGACGAATGGCACCGCACCGAACACAGCCCGCAGGTCCAGGCCCAGGCCGAACTGGATGCGCGCGAGGGCCGCAAGCACAATGTCCAATTGGGTTTCTCCAGCCAGCGCCTGAAGGATATGAGCGAGGCGCTGATCAATATGTCGACCGGGCGCTTCGTGCTGCGGGCCGGCGACGAGCGCCAGGCCGAGGAAATCATCCAGCGCTTCGACCTGTCCGAAGCCAGTACCGCGATCGTGCGCTATGGCCTGAACGGTCCGGGGCCGGCCGGCGCACCGTTCCTCGCCATTCTGGAAGCGGCTGGTGCCCGCTACGAGGTCAAGCTGGTGAATTCGCTCGGGCCGATCGAACTCTGGGCGCTCAGCACCACACCAGGCGACACGGCCTTACGCAACCGGCTCTATGCCAGGATCGGCTTCAGCGAGGCGCTGCGGCGGCTGGCCCGGATCTTTCCAACCGGATCGGCCCTGCCGGAGATTGAGCGGCGCAAAAGCGCGCGCCTCGACCAGGGCGAAATCGAGGCCCAGGCCGATGCCGGGGTCATCGACGAAATCGCGGGCGAATTGCTCAATGGACGGGGCATCGGGCTGAAGCTTCGGCCTTATGAGGCCGATCCGACAGACTCCTCGGATTGTCTCGGTCAGCCGGGCGAGTCCATCTAATTTGCCGCAAGACGTTCGGCCAGCATGACCAGCGGGCCGATTGCGGCGTTGAACTCGATTCCGTCGCCATAGACCATATCGCGCCGGAACGCCGCGTAACGGGCGGCATATTCGACGGAACCGGCCAGGCTCTCGACGGCCCGCAAGGTCTCCCGAACCGGATCGTCCCGATATGCCGGGAACTGATGACCATACGCCTCGACATCGTCGAGCATGATCTCACGCGCAAGATTGACGATCTCGCCCGAGTCGCACTGTGCCTGGATGATGTAGAGGTCATAGAGATGACGGACGAGCGCCGCATCGCGGGGACCGCCGGCATCGGCCAGCTCGGCACCGACGCGGCGCGTAAGTGCGACGAATTTCTCCGCCGCCGTTTCGACAACCGACACGCAGTCGATCACAGGCAGTTCCGGCGGGCGTTTGAAGGCTTCGGCGATAAAGGAAGTCACCGGCCGCGGAATGGGGGGCGACGCAACGGCCAGACCGCCGTCTCGATCTGAATCTCTGGTCGGAGGACACCCTGGCCCGCCGCAATAGGGGCATAGGGCAGCCGATAGATCGTATAATTGCTGCCATTCCCGGAGTTCCGGTGTGCCTTGTTCGCGGGGTCGAAGAGGAAACCGGCAGCAAGAAGGGCATCGGTGATCGTGTCGCGCAGCCGACGGAGTGCCGAGCGGGGTAAGGTACTGTCGGCGACGATTTTCAGGTCTATATCTTCCGACATCCGCCGGATCAGTTTATGAGCACGAGCCAGGGCCGTGCCGCCACCGAACACGAGCCGGAACGGCGTGGTGTCGGCACCACCGATTGCCGCGAGCGCCTTGACGACGTACCAGTCCTTTTCGACAAGTGCCGGACTCGGCAATCCGAAATGCCGCTGGACTTCGAGAAGATCCTGGAGTGTGGGGTTATCGTTCAAGCACCAACTCCGTCTTGCCGTCTCGCAGGCGGCGTGAGAAACGCCCCTTCACCCGCACGACCGGATTGACCGGGATCTGGGTTGACCGCCCTTCGTTATAGGCGGTCTCCGCCTCGGTTGGCTCCCACTTCACGCCGAGTTTCGTCAGCGCCTGACGGGCGGCGCCGATGAAACCGTTCGGGCTGTAGAGAAGCGGTTCACCAGAAAGACGCGAGAGGATCGCGCGACCATAGACACCATAGCCGAGGCGCACGAGGCGACCGTCGCGCACGAGACCGCGCAGCGCCCGCAACACCTGGTCCTCGCCACCGAGATCACGGAATTCGCGCGGCAGGAAGACATCGTCGCGCTTGCGGGCGATCCGGCCTTCAATCCTTTCGCGCAGTGTCTTTTGCCGCCGCATGAACCAGCCTCTCTGTGCCCAGCAAAAACCCGACATGGAAAATATACAAAAACCCGACACCGGTCAATCGATATATGAAAATCAACCAATTGTTATAAAACGATATTTTATAGAGTTCTTGCCAATCATCATAGGCGTCAATCAACCAGCATATGCACTGGTGCAACGTGGCCGCCGTGTCGTGGCCCCCGTTACGACGGCCCCACGGGGTC
>JAXDMU010000480.1:0-5070 GCA_034665905.1 Aliidongia sp.
CAGTGCGTCACCACTCCACCCCGGTCGCCTTCGGCGTCCGGCACCACGGCCGGTTTGGCCGACGCAGCCGCAACGGCGTCATCATCTTCCCATTCGACAGGCACCAGCGGCCGTACCAGCGCATGCATCAGCACCTCATCGACATGGGCCACCGGAATAAGCGTCATGCCGCGCTTCACATTGTCGGGGATCTCGGCCAGATCCTTTTCATTGTCTTTCGGGATAAGCACCGTCTTGATTCCACCGCGCAACGCCGCCAGCAGCTTTTCCTTCAGCCCCCCGATCGGAAACACCCGCCCGCGCAGTGTAATCTCGCCGGTCATGGCGACATCGCGCCGGATCGGAATGCCGGTTAGCACCGAAACGATCGTCGTGACCATCGCGACACCGGCCGATGGGCCATCCTTCGGCGTCGCCCCTTCCGGCACGTGGACGTGAATGTCCTTTTTCTCGAGCACGGAACGCTTGATGCCAAACGCGCCGGCGCGTGATTTGACGTAACTTTCGGCCGCCTGGACCGATTCCTTCATGACATCGCCGAGTTTTCCGGTCGCGGTGACCTTGCCCTTGCCCGGTACGACGACGGCTTCGATCGACAGCAGCTCGCCGCCCACTTCCGTCCAGGCGAGGCCCGTGACGACCCCGACCATGTCCTCGCTCTCAAGCTCGCCGAAGCGGAACTTGCGGACACCGGCATATTTCTCCAGATTCCGCCTTGTGACCGTAACCTTGGTCACATCCTTGACCGACAAAATCTCCTTGATCGCTTTGCGCGTCAGATTGGCCAGTTCGCGCTCCAGATTGCGAACACCGGCTTCGCGCGTGTAGTAGCGGATGAGATCGCGCAGCCCTTCGTCGGAGATCGACCATTCCGTCTTCTTCAGGCCATGGGCCTCAATCTGCTTGGGGATCAGATGCCGCTTGGCGATTTCGAGCTTCTCATCCTCGGTATAGCCGGGAATCCGAATGATCTCCATCCGGTCCAAGAGCGGCTGCGGCATGCGCAGGCTGTTGGCCGTGGTGACGAACATCACATCCGACAGGTCGTAATCGACTTCAAGATAATGATCGTTGAACGATGAATTCTGCTCGGGATCAAGCACCTCAAGCAGGGCCGACGACGGATCGCCGCGCCAATCCGAGCCCAGCTTGTCGACCTCGTCGAGCAAGAACAGCGGGTTGGAAGATTTCGCCTTCTTCATGCCCTGAATGACCTTGCCCGGCATCGAGCCGATATAGGTCCGGCGATGGCCGCGCACCTCGGCCTCGTCACGCACGCCGCCCAACGACATCCGGACGAAATTGCGCCCCGTCGCCTTGGCGATCGACTTGCCGAGCGAGGTCTTGCCGACGCCGGGCGGTCCGACCAGGCACAGAATCGGTCCCTTGACCTTCTTCATCCGCTGCTGGACCGCGAGATATTCGAGGATGCGTTCCTTGATCTTCTCCAGCCCGTAATGGTCCTGATGCAGGACTTTTTCGGCAATCTTGATATCGCGCTTGACCTTGGTGCGCTGCTGCCACGGAATGCTCAGCAGCCAGTCGAGGTAGTTGCGCACCACCGTCGCCTCGGCCGACATCGGGCTCATCGAACGCAGCTTCTTGGCCTCGGCCATCGCCTTATCGTGCGCTTCCTTGGTCAGCTTGGTCTTGGCGATGCGCTCTTCCAGCTCGGCCAATTCGTCCTTGCCGTCCTCGCCATCGCCCAGCTCCTTCTGAATCGCCTTCATTTGCTCGTTCAGATAGTACTCTCGCTGGGTTTTTTCCATCTGCCGCTTGACGCGGTTGCGAATGCGCTTCTCGACCTGAAGCACACCAATCTCGCCCTCCATGAAAGCGAAGACCTTTTCCAGCCGTTCGCTAACCGTCTCGGTTTCCAGCAGTTCCTGCTTTTCGGGAATCTTCAGCGCCAGATTCGAGGCGATGGTGTCGGCAAGCTTCGAGGCGTCATCGATCTGGTTGATCGAGACCAGCACCTCGGGCGGGATCTTTTTGTTGAGCTTGATATATTGCTCGAACTGCGCGACCGCGGTGCGGGCCAGCGCCTCCAACTCGGGCTGTTCGCCGAGATTTTCCAGAATCGGCTCGGCATAAGCCTGGAAGAACGTGTCGTTGTCATTGAATTTCGTGATGTGCGCCCGCTGCCCGCCTTCGACCAGCACCTTGACCGTGCCGTCGGGCAGCTTCAGCAGTTGAAGGACCGTGCCGATGGTGCCGACCGTGAAGATGTCGGCGGTGGTCGGTTCGTCCTGCTGCGCGTTCTTTTGCGTGACCAGCAGAATCTGCTTGTCTTCGCGCATCACGTCTTCGAGAGCGCGAACAGATTTCTCCCGGCCAACGAACAGCGGCACGATCATGTGGGGAAACACCACAATGTCGCGGAGCGGGAGAACGGGATAGAGGGTGCCGCGCGGATTTTCCAAGATGATGCCTCTTCTGCCTATGGCCGTCCCCCGTCACGCGGCAGGACGCCCCTTGCAAAGCTTATCAGGGTATTTTGGCCGGGGGGAAGGGCCGTTCAAGGGAACAACCGACTGGCATTGCCGGCTTCCCCCGCATTCCTGATGCGAGCAGTGGGGGGTTGAAACCCCTCAGCTGCCCGTGCCGACATCGCTTAGCCGATCGGAATGGATGTAGAGCGGCTTCGCCCGTCCCTCGACGACTTCTCGGTTGATGACGATCTCCTCGACCGAATCGAGGCCCGGCAGCTCGAACATCGAATCGAGCAGAATCGCTTCCATGATCGAGCGCAGGCCACGCGCGCCGGTCTTGCGCTGAATCGCTTTCTTGGAAATCCCCTTCAGCGCTTCCTCATTGAAGGAAAGGCGCACCTCTTCCATCTCGAACAGGCGCTGATACTGCTTCACCAGCGCATTCTTCGGCTTGGTCAGGATATCGACCAGCGCCTTTTCATCGAGATCGTCGAGCGTCGCCACGACCGGCAGCCGGCCGACGAATTCCGGGATGAGGCCGAATTTCAACAGGTCCTCGGGCTCGACATCGCGCAGGATTTCACCGGTCGTGCGATCGTCCGGTCCCTTGACATCGGCACCGAAGCCGATCGAGCTGCCTTGCCGGCGCTGGGCGATGATCTTTTCCAGCCCCGAAAACGCGCCGCCGCAGATGAACAGGATGTTCGTGGTATCGACCTGGAGGAATTCCTGCTGCGGATGCTTGCGCCCGCCCTGGGGCGGCACCGAGGCAATCGTGCCTTCCATGATCTTCAGCAACGCCTGCTGCACGCCTTCGCCGGACACATCGCGGGTGATCGACGGATTGTCCGATTTGCGGCTGATCTTGTCGACCTCGTCGATATAGACGATGCCGCGCTGCGCGCGTTCGACATTGTAATCGGCCGATTGCAACAGTTTGAGGATGATGTTCTCGACATCCTCGCCGACATAGCCGGCCTCGGTCAGCGTTGTCGCATCGGCCATGGTGAAGGGCACATCGATGATGCGCGCCAGCGTCTGGGCCAGCAAGGTCTTGCCACAACCGGTCGGGCCGACCAGCAGAATGTTCGACTTCGCCAGTTCGACATCGTTGTTCTTGGCACCATGCGCCAGCCGTTTGTAGTGGTTGTGCACCGCCACCGATAGCACGCGCTTGGCATGGAACTGGCCGATGACATAGTCATCCAGTACGGCGCAGATGTCGCGCGGTCCCGGCACGCCGTCGCGCGACTTGACGAGGGTGGTCTTGTGCTCTTCACGGATGATATCCATGCAAAGCTCGACGCACTCGTCGCAGATGAACACCGTGGGGCCGGCGATCAGTTTGCGGACTTCGTGCTGGCTCTTACCGCAGAATGAACAATAAAGCGTGTTCTTCGCGTCGCCGGTGGGTTTGGTCATAGGCACTCCGTCAGCCCCCGAGGCTCATCCTCGGTCATGTTAACTGCCCGCGGGATCATCATCCCCGCAAACCCCACGACGGCCTGTCATGCCGGCCTTCGCGGGGCCGGATCCGAGCGGATCCGAGCCCACTCTCACCAAAAACGTAACAATGGCTCCTCAACATCCCCTTAACAAGGGTTCATCGCTTGCTCCCCTCGCCGCCGGGCGCAGGTGCCCGGGCGGAGATGACGTCATCGACGAGACCGAACTCCCTGGCCTCCGGCGGCGACATGAAATAGTCCCGTTCGACCGCAGCCGAGACGCGCTCAAGCGATTGGCCAGTGTGCTTCACATAAATCTCGTTCAGACGCAGCCGAAGCGCAAGGATTTCGCGCGCCTGAATCTCGATATCCGACGCCTGACCCTGGGCGCCGCCTGACGGTTGATGTATCATGATCCGCGAATTCGGCAGTGCAAAGCGTTTTCCGGGCGCTCCCGCGGTCAGCAGCAGCGAACCCATCGAAGCGGCCTGCCCGATGCACAGGGTCGAAACATCAGGCCGGATATATTGCATCGTATCGTAGATCGCGAGGCCCGAGGTCACGATTCCGCCGGGCGAATTGATATAGAGGCTGATGTCCTTGGTCGGATTTTCCGATTCCAAGAACAACAGCTGGGCGCAGATCAAGCTCGCCACCGCATCGTTCACCGGGCCGACCAGGAAGATCAGCCGCTCCTTGAGCAGGCGGGAATAGATATCATAGGCCCGCTCACCCCGATTGGTCTGTTCGACGACCATGGGCACGAGGGTGTTCATATAAACTTCGAATGGGTCCGCCATGGTGTTCCTGATTCCCTTGCTATCCGGCAAGCTGGGACGTCCCTCTGCCCGGCCGCGCTCAGGCGGCCGCCTCGTCATCATCGTCAGCCAAACCGGCAAGAGCCGTCAACTCCTTGGCCGGCACCGGCCTGTCGGTCACTTTGGCCATGCCGAAGACGAAATCGACCACCTTGTCCTCATAGATCGGCGCATGCAGCGCGCTGACCGCCTCGGCATTCCCGCGGTAATAGTCGATGACCGCCTTTTCCTGACCAGGATAACGGCGCGCCTCGGCCATGATGGCACGGCTCACTTCCTCCTGGGTTACTTGAATGTTGTTGCTTTTGCCGATTTCCGCAAGGAGTAACCCCAGGCGCACGCGGCGAACCGAGATGTCGCGATATTCCGCCTTGT
>JAXDMU010000481.1:0-3619 GCA_034665905.1 Aliidongia sp.
TGCTCGGCACGATGTATGGCGGTAACGGCCAGCAGAATTTCGCGCTGCCGGATCTTCAAGGTCGCGCGGCCGGGCATGTCGGACCCAGTCTTTATGCCGCCCAGGGACTGAAAACCGGCACCGAATCCGTAACGGTGCAGCTGCCGCAATATCCGCAGCACAGCCATAGCTTCAACGTCAATTCCGGCGCCGGTACCACTAACGTCCCGACCAACAATGTTCTGGCGACGCCTGGTTTAACCGCACCGGCCACGGCGAACATCTATACGCAGGCGCAGAGCGCCCCGTTGCAGTCGCTGAACACGACGGGTACGCCGCCGACCCTGGCCCCCTATGCCGGTGGCAATCAGCCTCATGAGAACATGATGCCCTTCCTGGTGATGAATTATTCCATCGCCATGACCGGGATCTTCCCGTCGCGCCCATAAGGACGCGCTTTTCCAGGTCACGGTAAATCGGGGGAATGAAAGATGGTCCAGGAATATCTCGGTGCGGTCAAGATCTTCGCGGGCAGCTACGCAATACAAAACTATGCGATGTGCCAAGGCCAGACGATGTCGATCGCGCAGAATAATGCCTTGTTCGCGCTCTTGGGAACGACCTATGGCGGTAATGGCGTTGCGACATTCATGCTGCCGAATCTGCAAAGCGCACTGCCGCTCGGCTGGGGGAACGGCCAGGGCCTGACCCCCCGGGTCATCGGCGAAACCGGCGGCGTCGATAACGTCACGTTGCTGTCAGCCACGGTGCCGCCGCATACTCACGTGTTCAATGCCAGTTCGAACCCGACCACGACCAATTCGGCAGGGCCGACGGTCCTGCTGGGCGCACTCACGACGACCGATGGTACGTTTTACCTGCCCTCCTCGTCGACGGTGACCCCGAACCCCATTTCGCTCAGTACCACCGCGGTCAGTTCTGTGGGGGGAAGCCAGCCCCACAACAATATCCAGCCCTCGATGGGCATCAACTACATTATCTGTCTTGCCGGAATCTTCCCGAGCCGAGGTTGATCGGGGCATCTCCCCGAGGCCCGTGCGGCATTCCCAGACATCAGCTAGGTCAAGGAGACGCTGACGATGAGCGACCAATATATCGCGGAAATCCGGATTTTCGGTTTCAATTTCGCCCCGGTCGATTGGGCGCAATGCAATGGCCAAACGATGGCCATCAGCCAAAACGCGACATTGTTTCAAATTATCGGCACCACCTACGGCGGTAACGGGGTTTCAACGTTTAATCTGCCCAATTTGCAGGATCGGACCGCCGTCGGCATGGGCACCGGGCCGGGGCTACAGAACTGGCCATTGGGTGGGGTTTTCGGCGAGGCGAATCATACGCTGTTGCTGACGGAAGTGCCGCAGCATACGCATCGGGCGACAGCCGCAAGCGTGCCGGCTATTGCAGACTTTGCCGCGGCGCCAGCCGCCACCAGCTATCTCGGGCACACCACCAAATCCCATGTCGACGCCTATTCGTCCTCCGCACCCAACACGACCCTCGCCCCCAACACCATCACCCTCACCGGCGGCAGCCAACCCCACAACAACATCCAGCCGGTCCAGGTACTGAACTACTGCATCGCCCTGTTCGGTGTTTTCCCGCCCCATTCGAACTGATGGCCGCACCGGCGCCGCTCGATTCGTCGGGGGCACTGGCGGCGGCGGGGCTCTCGTTGCGTCTGGTCGAGGAAGGGGATTTTCCCTTCCTGCGGCGTCTCCATCACCTGATTCGCTGGGAGGAGCTGACGCCCCTGCAATGGCCGGACGCGGCCAGGATCGAATTTCTCGACCAGCAATTCTCGTTTCAGCACCGGCACTACACCGATGCCTTTGCCGGTGCCGAATTCTATCTGGTCCGGCATGGGGCGGAACCGATCGGCCGGCTCTATCTCGACCGCCTGAGTCGCACGCTCCGACTGATCGAGATCAGCGTGCTGCCGCAATGGCAAGGTCGGGGAGTAGGGGCGAGGCTTCTGGCCGGGCTCCAGGACGAGGCCAGACTGGCGGGCCTCGATTCGGTCGATCTCAATGTCCTCGCCACCAGCCCGGCGCGCCGACTCTATGCCCGGCTCGGTTTCGTCGACTCAAGCGCCCCGGAGGAATTTCCCGGGCCTTATCTGGCGATGAGCTGGCCGGTCAATTGAAGATCGCCTGATAGACGATGCCCTGCGCGTCACGCGCGATCGGCACGATGAAAATGTCGAGCCGCCCCATCGCCTCATGCTTCAACGGATAGCTGCGCTGCGGCAGCACGACCGGCGAGGAACTGCGGAAGATCAGCGAGAACGGTTCGCGCATCATGCCTTGAAACGGGCGGAACGGCAGTTTCGCGACCTGGGTCAGGGCCATCTCCAGGGTCGATTCGCCCAAATTCAGGGCGAAGCTCGAATTGAGGTGCGGCGCGAAGGATTCGACGGTCAGGAATTGCACTTCTCGGTTCCCGTTTCGGTGAGCGTTGGGGGTTTGTTGAAAACCGATTGTGTCCTCTAGCACATACTGTCGCAGCCGGCGAGGGCTGAGCGTCAGCAAGTCAGGAAATCGGACAAAAGAGCATCTTTAACCAGCGAGACGGGCATCCCCGCTCCTTGTATGGTATGAATTTCAAATTGTTTTTGTTCCAGGTTAACTACTTTATGTTGGGTGTTTTCACGCCTGCGTGATATAACGCAGTTAGCTAAAATGCGCTAGATAGTCTTTGTATCGAAAGCTGCGAGATTTCGGAGCCGGCGGCAAACGGGATTAGGCGGGCTCTCAGGCGCGTCGCCATCAGTAGGGGGGCCAAGTATGTTCGCGAATATCTGTGCGATGACCGGACGGTGTTTGGTCCTATGTCTGACCGTCGCTTTCGTTTCGACACTTTGGCCGTCATCGGCTTCCGCGGCGAATCTGACGGATTGCGTATCGCCAAGCCCGCTTCATTTTACCGCACCGAATACGACATTGACGGCCGCCCTGACCGTTCTGAACACACCATCGTGTGATCAGCCGGAATTTGGCTTGTTCCAAAACCTGGGCTCGGACACCGCTCCCCTTATTTTAACTTACACGTCGGCACGTGGAGTAAACTATACATTCACTTTTAATGGCGCAGCTACCATGGCTGCTAGTAATCAATCTGTTTATGACGTCGAAGTTGGAACTGACGCGGTTTCGCCTGATACGGTAACCGCCTTCATCTCTAATCAGGGCCTGGCCTCCGATACCGCGATCGATATCCTGATTACGGTCGGCGCTCCCCTCGCGGCACCGACCACGGCGGCGGTCAGCCAGACGATGCCCTATGACAGCGGCGCCACCCCGATTACGCTCATCCTGGGCGGCGGCCCCGCGGCCTCGGTCGCGGTTGCCGCGGCGGCGACGCATGGCACCGCCACGGCCAGCGGCACGACGATCAGCTACACGCCGACCACCGGTTTTTTCGGTACCGACAGTTTCACCTATACCGCGACCAACGCGACCACCACCTCATCGGCGGCGACGGTGAGTATTACGGTGTCGCCGCCAGTGATCTCGGTGACGCCGACCGCGCTCGCCGCCGGCACGGTCGGGACGTCCTATAGCCATGCACTGACGCCCAGCGGCGGTCAGGCGCCCTACAGTTTTGCGACCACCCTGGC
>JAXDMU010000482.1:0-7127 GCA_034665905.1 Aliidongia sp.
CCCGGTACGCACGTCACGATCGGCGGGATCTTCCTGATACTCATGGCGCGCAAGGTGTTGCGCGGTGATTTCGAGGGTGAGCGTCGCGGTTTTTTCACGAGCCGGAAAGGTAAATACGAGATCGTCGAAATCACCGGACTCTACTGGCACTTCGTCGATCTGGTGTGGGTCTTCATCTTCGCGCTGTTCTACCTCTGGTGAGAGGCCAACATGACACAGGCAGGCACGCTCGCCGCCCCCGGGCAGCAGCACTCGATCAAAGTCTATCTCATGGTGTGGGGCTGGTTGTTCGTGCTCAGCACCTGCTCTTATCTGGTCGATTATTTCGGCCTTCAGGGCAATCTGCGATGGTCCCTGATTCTGCTGTTCATGATCGTAAAAGCCGGCTTGATCGTCGGAATCTTCATGCACATGGCCTGGGAACGATTGGCGCTGATCTATGCGATCCTGGTCCCACCGGTCGCCGTGCTGGTGTTCGTCGGAATCATGGTCTCCGAATCAAGCTATACATTCCTCGACCGGGTCCAGTTCTTCGGGCCGTGACCGGGGCGGGGTCACGGCCCTGCCACAACCAATTCAGTGCGGTACCAGCCGGCGATAGAGGTGCCATGTGGCATGCCCGAGCACGGGCAGCACGACCATCAGGCCGACAAAGAGCGGGAGCGCCCCGATCACCAGTGCGGCGGTGACGATCACCGCCCACAGGGCCATCGGTCCTGGGTTCCGCATCACCGCCCAGATCGAGGTCCAGATCGCCGTATCGATGCCCACTTCGCGGTCGAGCAACAGGGGAAACGCGACCACGCTGATCGCCATGGCCAGGACGGCGAACAGAAAGCCGACCCCGGTTCCAACGCCGATCATCAACCAGCCGGCGCCGGTCGTGAACACGTCTTCGAAGAACGCCGGGATCGAGGTCGGTGTTTGGGGGCCGAGCGTGACCTGATAGATCATGTCGGCCGCGAGCAGCCAGAGCACATAGAGGCCGATCAGGGTGAAGGCGAGGACGGTGATCGCGCCAAAGGAGGGCGAGTGGAACACGCCGAACGCATCCGTCCAACTGACCTCGGCCCCACGCTCGCGCCGCCGGCTCATTTCGTAAAGCCCCAGGGCGGCGGCGGGGCCGATCAACGTGAAACCGGAGGCGATCGGGAATAGGAGAGGCAGCATCTCGTAGCCAAACGCAAAGCGCTCAAGGATCAGGCCGATGATCGGATAGAGCAGGCAGAGGAAGATCACATCGGTTCGGCAGGCGGCGAAATCGGAGAACCCTTTGGCCAGCACGTCCCTGACATCCGCCACCCCGATCCGGTGGACCGATGGTCGAAGGGAATCGACGTCCTCTTCGCGATGGTAAACCGCGTGACTCGCCTCTTCCACGGCATGGGCGGCAAATCTGAGCTGATCCGTGCCCCAATCGATCGGATTTCGAATAGTCATGCTCTTTCCTCCCGAACTAATCGTTCGAGCGGCCGCAGATCCGCGGTGGCCGGAAATCCGCTCCGGTCGGCAGTCACGGAAGGTCCGCGCGCCCGTCACACCGTGGAAGCGTACGCCGATTGCCGGTCGGCGTCCTGTGGTATCGTTGGGCTAAGCGTCGGTGACCTCGATCCGATCATAGCCTTTCAGGCGATAGACTAGCACGGACACGATCCAACTCGCACCGAACAGCGCGATGATGAGATAGCCCAGCACGCCGAAATTCTCGTTGAGCGCGGCGATCACGCCCCAGAATCCCTGATCGAGACCAAGCCGGTCGCCGACGATGCCAAGCGCTTCGATGCCGCCGACCACCGCGGCGATGACCGCCGACACGAACGTGATGGTCATGTTGTAATACAGCTTGCGGATCGGTTTGACGAACGCCCAGCCATAGGCGCCCAGCATCAGGATGCCGTCGGTCGTGTCGATCAGCGTCATGGCAGCGGTGAAGAGCGCCGGGAAGATCAGGATGGACCAGATCGGCAGACCCTGCGTCGCCCCGGCCGCCGACATGCCGAGCACGCCGATCTCGGTCGCGGTATCGAAGCCCAGGCCGAACAGGAAGCCCAGCGGATACATGTGCCAGCTCTTGCTGACCAATTTGAAGATCGGTCGGAACAGCCGGCCCAGTAGCCCACGGTTCGCCAGCAGAATATCGAGGTCTTCCTCGATAAAGCGGCCGCCTTGTCTGACTCGCTGGAACGAGCGATAGACGCCGACCAGGATCAGCAGGTTTGCGGCGGCGATCGCCAACAGGAAACCGGCCGAGACGGCGGTACCGATCAAGCCGCCGATCTCTTTGAAGGCCCGGAACCGCGTCTCCAGCGCCGAGGCGGTGACGGCAATGGCGGTCGAGGCCAGGAAGACCACGCTCGAATGGCCCAAAGAGAAGTAAAGGCCGACCGTGATCGGCCGCTTGCCCGCCTGCATCAGCTTGCGCGTCACATTGTCGATCGCGGCGATATGATCGGCATCGACGGCGTGCCGCAGGCCGAAGGTGTAGGCGAGCAACCCGGTGCCAAGCAGGATCGGATAGGTTCGGAACGTCAGGAGGGCGATGGCCCAGACCACGACATTGAATGCGATGAGGAGCGCATAGAGATGCGCGATCCGGCGCCGGATCTCGAAGCGCCCTGGCGCGGGCATCCTTGCTTTGCCCGTCTCGATCACGGTCATCGACGTCCTCATATTTGCCTCGATGACGGTGCGAAAGTGCGATCCTTGTCGCGCCCACCAACCTCACTCGTTGAAAAAGCCGCTTTGTGCATCTGGCGCGGCAACGCCACTCTCCACTCGGTCAGGATTTGCAACGCAACAGGTCGTACGGTTACGCAGCGTCAAGAGCAACGCTTACTTTCGGTCCCAGCGCTACGGCGATGTTCACCGACGCATCGAGCGAGAACCGCAAGACGTGGCCTCGCAGGAGACGCCGCAATGACGTGCCGCCTCAGCCTGCGTCTCCGGCATCGCGGCCGTTGTCAGGCGCTTTACGAAAGCGTGGGTATCAAAGGCCAGGCCGGTCATTCTGCGGCGTCCTCAGACATGGGCTTGGGAACCAACTGTTCGGGCCTGATGCTCACGGGTGCGGCGGTGCCGCCAGATACCGGATAGTGGCGAGCAAGACACCGACGACGAGCGTGCTGCCAAACCAGATTTTTAGGTCTCGTTTCGCCATCTCGATGCTGGTTCGCACGCCCTGGATATCGTTTCGCATGTCCTTGATATCGTCTTTGATGGCCGACCCTTCGGATATGGCTTCGGCGAGGGCTGTTGCGGCGCCGCGCGCCTGATCAGCAGTGAAGCCGCTGGCCTGAAGCTTGACGGGGAGCTTCAGGGTGCCGAACGGGACTGCGGTCATTCTGCTGCATCCTCGGAAACGGGGCGGGGAACCAACTCTACCATATTGCCGCTGACGCGGACACCAGAGCCCGGTACGACTGTCACGGTTTGCCCGGCTTGTTGGGCGCCCTGCCGGTCGCGGCATCTTCAAGGACTGTGTAAAAATTGTGGCCTGACCCCGATTTCTCAACGCTAAATTAATTGTCCTTAAACCAAGCATCTCCTGATGGTTTGGGTCGACTGCCAAACTGACTCCACATCCGTCTGATAGGAAATCGTACCATGTCTCCCGAGTTAGAAGAGTTCCGCCAGCGAATTCTAGCCCATGCGAAACTTGCCGTTGGCCGCGCCCCCAAAGTTGAATCGGAGGCGAGTACGAATGCGTCGCTTGTGCAGCCATTAATGCGTCGCTTGTGCAGCCATTTTTGACGGTCCTCGGGTATGATGTCGGGAACCCAGACGAAGTATCCCCCGAGCATCACGCGGATTTTTCAGAGAAATACAAGAATAAGGTAGATTATGCAATTTTGCATCGTGGTATACCGGTTATAGCGCTGGAGTCAAAGCGAGTCGGTACGGAAATGAAGGATGATCGGGGGCAGCTTCGCAGCTATTTCAATGCATGCCAGACGGTAAAGTTGGGAATTCTTACAGACGGACTTAAGTATGAACTGTACGCTGATTCTGATAAACAAAATATGATGGACGAGAGTGCTTTTTTGCGCCTGGACTTGACAGAGATAGCTAAGGATAGTGCTATAGATGACAATACTCTTGGCGGAATCGCTGCGATAAGAAGTGGAGTATTTAACCCAGAGGACGTTGGGGCGGAAGCAAAACGGAAATTACTATTTGAATCTATCGTGGATATAATTAAAAAATTCAAATCCGATCCGTCTGATGACTTTATTAAGTTCGTTCTTGCTAACTCGACCGTGGGTGGGAAGATCACAAAGGTAACGCAGAAAGTTATCGACGCAAACTGTGAGGTAATCCGCTCTGCGATGGAAGCATTCGTCGCTCAAGAGGCGCTCGCTCGGTTCGGTTATGCTCCCCGGGATGTGGTCCGGACGCCGCTTGACCGGCAGGAACCTGCTGCTGTCGTACCGGCCACTATTGCGGTCGAGCCGGGCGCCGAGGTACTGTCGCCTTCAGAGGGAGAAATGAGCGCCCTCACCTATGCGAGAAATAGACTATTTTTTCTAGTTAAAAACGATATTCTATTTAAAGAAGTGCAGAAAATTGAATTTCGGAAGGCAAAAACATCCTTCCGAGTGTACTACGGAAAACCGAACAGTGGATCGCTATTCGACTACAAAGTACAGAAGGGTGGTAAGGTTGTGTTGGTATTTCCTGCCATTGATGATGGCGAGACAGGACCCGAGCCATCAGGAGAGTTAGACAATTACCTTTTGAAGGCATTTACGCAGCGGGTTACCTCGGCAGGTGTTTCGCTCGATTCTGCGCCAGTGCTCCGTACCATAAAGGGTGGCCAACCGGGCGGTGCGGCGTAAGTCCGGTAGCACACCGCCCGGAGCCGTACCCTATTTCTACCTTGTACCTTGGAGATGACGCCGGATGGCTTGCCCATCCTCGAGATTGTCCCCTACGAAGCCCGGTCCAGCGCTTCTGCCACAAAGGCGTTGAGGCTCTTGTGCTGCCGGGCGGCGGTACTAGCGATGCGGCGATGCAGTTCCGGCGGCAGCCGTACCGTGAAATTGCCTGAATAGGGGCGCTCCGGCTCCTTGCCGCGCTCGCGGCACCATTCAACGTAATCGGCGATGGTATCGGCAAAGGCTGTGCGCAGTTCGTCGAGCGTGCGGCCTTGGAAGGTTAGCACGTCACGCGTGTTGACGACTTCGCCATGGAACAACCCGGCCGCTTCGTCGAGTTCCACGGTCGCCAAATAGCCGTCATGGGTCATCGTCGTCATGGCGTAATCCTCGCCTCTCGCAAAAATCGGCGCACAGATTTCAAGGCGCCTTTGTCTGTTTCCTTTTGCGGATGCGGCCGATGAAAGACCGCATCCACGCCATTCAGGCTGACCCGCACCCGCGATCCCCGCCCTTCCGATATCTCCGCTCCGGCGGCCACAAACAGCGCTTCCACCTCGGCCCAGGGAACATTGGAGCGCACGGGGTCGTCAAAAATTGCTTCCAGCGTTTTTCGGTGCCTGCTATTCATGCCTAATGATACCATGTTCCGGTATCAAACTCCATCCCGAACCAAGCGCGGCTCCACGCTTGGCGGCGTACAGTGCCGCGCCGGCTTCAATATGTCAGCCCTTCCCGCAACCCGAATTGCTCGATGATCGGTCCGAGCGACAGGGCTGGAAAGAAGATCAGCCCGCCGTAACGTTCACGATCGTTTCGGCGAGGAGCAGGACGAACTGGAGCCTGTCGGTCGGCAAGGTGCCGGCCGCGTGCGGCGCCCGGCGTTTGGTGGCGAGTGAACCGGCGAAGGCCAGCACCGGCACGACGACCAGAAACCGCCCCGCGGCCATCGCCAGCGCAAGCGTCAGATTATAGAACGGCGTGTTCGCGTTCAACCCGGCGAAAGCGCTGCCGTTGGTCGCCACCGCCGAGGTATAGGCATAGAGGATTTCGGAAAAACCGTGCGGCCCGGCATTGCCGAGCGCCGCCCGGCCGGCAAGGCGCAGGCTGCGGCGGTCAGGCCGAGGATGACCGCGGGGGCGACGAGCAGGGCCAGCATCGTCATTTTCATCTCGCGCTGTTCGATCTTCTTGCCGACAAATTCCGGCGTTCGGCCGATCATCAATCCGGCCAAGAACACCGCGACCAGACAGAACAGCAGCACGCCCCACAGGCCCGAGCCGGGTGCCCCGAAAATCACTTCGTCCACCATCATGTTGCCAAGCAAGATCGCACCGCTCAGCGGCATGAAGCTGTCATGCATCGCATTCACTGCGCCATCGGATGATGCGGTCGAGGCTTGGGCGAAGAGCGCCGAACCGCACCTCCTTGCCTTCCACATTGCCGTCAGCTTGCAACGGACCCGCGGTCTGATTGATGCGATCGGCCCCGTCACTGCGGTGAGCTTAGGGTCGAACGCACGGTCCCTAAATAGCGCCTTCCGGTCGGGAGGGCGGCACACTCACTTTGTGCCGGGGATCTTGGCCACGTGAAGCTCGGCATAATCGGCCGGCTCGGCTTCGATCGCATCGGCATAGGTCCGATAGCCGACGTCGCGTGCCATCGCCTCAAGCGCTCCCTGTCGGGTCTCGGCGCTGTATCGGCCGACCTCCGTGCCGGACCGCCGATTCTCAATAATCCATCGGGCCAAATTCAGTCTCCGTCAAACCTGTCGCCGTCCGGATCGAGATGGCGCCGCGTGCCGCTTAATAGGTATGGACCCGCGATAAGCGTGTATGCAATTGTATAACGTAGCGCCTAGATTGATGTGGCGCGTCATGCCATCTTGGAGTGAGCCGCCATGATTCCCTGGACAGATCTGCTCACCTTGGCGGATTCGGCCTATACCGATCCGCCCTATATTGCAGCAGACGACTGCTATGTGCTTCGCAAGGAAGTCGGCGATTCGCTGGTGTGGTCGTTCCGCGGATCGCAGTCGTTAATCGACTGGATTAGTGATTTCCTGATCGGCCCCTGGCCGAGCGCGGACCATAACGAAATAGGTCCCGTCCACGCGGGCTTGGGAGCGAACGTCGCGGGTGTGATCGACCAGATCGCGCGGGAGAGTGCCGGCCGCAACGTTGGATTGGTAGGGCATAGCAAGGGTGCCGGCAACGCCATCCTGGCGGCGGGGCACCTGATCGCCCGCGGCGT
>JAXDMU010000483.1:0-3279 GCA_034665905.1 Aliidongia sp.
AGGTCGAAATTCAGAACGAAGGAAAACGTGCTGCCCCGGCCGGGCGTGCTATCGACGACGATGCGGCCCCCCATCGCTTCGACCAGCCGCTTGCAGATGATCAGGCCGAGCCCGGTGCCGCCATAGCGGCGAATCGTCGAACCATCGCCCTGGGAAAATGCCTGAAACAGTCGGGCCAGTTGCTCCGGTGAAATGCCGATTCCCGAGTCGTACACGCTGAAGCGTAGTGCCGTGTGCGTCTGGGTTCTTTCGACACCGTCGATCGCGACGATGATTTTACCATGTTCGCTGAATTTTATACTATTCGAAATCAAGTTCCGCAATATCTGAGAAAGCCTGATCGAATCCCCGACCAATAGCGTCGGAAGATCGGGTGATCGCCGAAATATCAACTCGAGGCCACGCTGTTCTACCATGGCGACCATCATGGTTCGGAGCGAATCTGTCACGTCCGCCAAGCTGAACACAGTCGGCTTGATTTCCAGATCGCCGGCCTCAATCTTAGAGAACTCCAATATGTCGTCGATGGTTCCGAGCAACGCCTTGGTCGAACCGACGATTTTGTTGAGGGTCTCGACCTGAGCCCGATCGCGGCTGGCGGCGAGTGCCAAGTGGCTGAGTCCGATCACGGCATTCATCGGCGTGCGGATCTCGTGGCTCATATTCGCGAGGAACTCGCTCTTGGCGCGGCTGGCCGCTTCAGCCGCATCTTGCGCCTGCGCAAGCGCCGTTTCGGCCGCATCTTGCGTATGCTTGAGCGCCGCTTCGCCCTGTTTGCGCTCGGTCGCCTCGACCAGAAATGCCTGGGCGACGGGCCGTCCTTCCCAATTCGTGCAGCGGATCTGGATTTCGCACCATATTGCGGTTCCGTCGCGCCGATGTCCGCGCACCTCGTAGCGTAGCGGTGGTGCGCCGCCGGTCTGGCACTCCTGGCGCTGTTGCTCGATGCGCGCACGCTCCCCGGGATCGAGCAGCAGGTCGATAGTGTCGAGCGCCAGCAGATCGTCCGGCCGGTCGTAGCCGAACATCATGGCGGCAGCGGGGTTGGCCAGCAGCACGCGCCCGGTTTCCTCGACGATGACGATACCTTGCACCGAACTCTCGACCATCTCGCGATAGAGCCGCTCGCGCTCCACCGACTGCCGACGGGATGCTGCGGCCTCGATCCACCGCCGGTCGGAGCGCCACAACAGCCCGATCGCGCCGCCGAGCAGCAGTACCGCCGCGATCGATCCGGCGATTGTATCGCCGAAACGCCAGGCCACGCCGATGGCGAGGCTGACGGTGACGCCCACCGGGATCGTGGGCGGAAATCGAAAAAGATCGGATGTCATGGAACTCGGTCAAATAGTTGAACCGGCAAACGTGGCAACCGGGGGCAAGCGCATTACGAGGGCTACCACCTTAAAGAATTCCTGCCATTTGTACGGGTTGCGGTACTATCGTTTGCGTCCTATAGACTGGGGATCGTCCTCTTGAGGCCGGCTGAATGAAAATGGTATCGCCAGACGCTCTGCGTATTACCGGGTTGACCAAGAACTTCGACAAGCCCGCGGTGCGGGGCCTCGATCTGCGTTTGGCGCCCGGAGAATTCTACGGCTTGCTGGGGCCGAACGGTGCCGGCAAGACAACGACGCTGCGCATGATCGTCGGATTGCTACCGCCCGATTCCGGCACCATCGAGATATTCGGGATCGATGCGCTGAAAAATCCGATCGCGGCGCGGCAAATGATTGCGTGGCTGCCCGACGAGCCGATGTTGTACGACAAGCTGACGCCGCTCGAATATCTCGAATTCATCGCCGGCCTGTGGCGCATCGACCCACACCGCGCGCAAGCCCAGGCACAATATTTGCTCGAAGCGCTCGATCTCTGGTCGCACCGGCATCAGCGTTGCGAAGATTTTTCCCGCGGCATGAAGCAGAAGGCGGCACTCGCCGGGGCACTGATCCATGATCCAAAGCTGTTGCTGCTCGATGAACCGCTGACCGGTCTCGACGCGGCGATCGCCCGGCAGGTCAAGAACCTGCTGCATGACCGCGCGCGCAACGGTTGCACGATCATTCTGACCACGCATATTTTGGATGTGGCCGAACGGCTGGTCGATCGCATCGGCATCATCCAGAGCGGCGAACTACGGGCCGAGGGCAGCCTGAACGACCTGCGCGCCCAATCAGGGCGGCCCGGTTCGAGTCTGGAGGAGGTGTTCCTGCATCTGGTTGCCGGCGACGATGCGGTGCCGGCATGATCGCCTCGATCGCCTGGTTGTTCCGCTGGGAAATCAAGCTGCAATGGCGGTCGTTCGGCCGGCGGCGACGCACCAGCGCCGTCATCGGGATCCTGCTGCTGGTCTGGCAATTGCTCGCCCTGGCCATTGCGTTCGCCATCGACCATGCCGATCTGCCGGCCCTGCCGCCCGCCCTGACTTTGGCGGTGCTGAGCGGCGCATTGTTCTTCCTGACGCTGGGCATGGTCTCGACCGCGCTCGATGCCGCGGTTCAGGCGATCTATGCCCGCGGCGACATGGATCTGCTACTGTCGTCACCCTTTCCGCGCTCTGCCGTGATTCTGGTACGGTTGACGGCGATCGCCACCAATGTCTGCCTGGGCGGCGCGCTGCTGGCGCTGCCGCTGGCCAATGGCTTCATTTTGCTGGGCCATCCGGTGTGGCTCGCGGCCTATATCGTCATCCCGTGCCTGGGGTTGCTGGCGACGTCGGCCGGGCTGATTTTGACAATCTCGCTGTTCCGGATGCTGGGCGCGCGGCTGACGCGGCTGGTGGCGCAGATCCTGTCGGCCTTGCTCGGCATCACCTTCGCGCTCACGGCACAGCTCCCCAACCTGATTCAGGTGTCCGACAAGACCGATTTCCCGCGGCTGGCGGCGGACCTGCCTGCGCCGGAAAGTTGGTTGTGGTGGCCCGCCCGCGGTGTTTCCGGCGACCGGGCTGCAATGGCCGGCCTGATCGCGCTCAGCGTCGGCTGTTTCATCATCACCGCACTCGCACTGGCCGACCGATTCATCACCAGCGCCGTCGCCGCGTCGGGCGTCGGCTCCGGCACCCGGATGCGCGCGTCGCGGGAGCGCCCGTTCCGCACCGAGCCGCTGGCGGCCCTGCGGCGCAAGGAAATCCGCCTGCTGATCCGCGATCCCTGGCTGCTGACCCAGATCGCGCGCCAGATCGTCTTCCTGCTGCCGCTGACGCTGATCGTCTGGCGGACTCAGACCGGCGGCAACTCGGCACGCTGGCTGGTACTGGTTATGACGGCCGGCTACATG
>JAXDMU010000484.1:0-2593 GCA_034665905.1 Aliidongia sp.
GGAGCATAAGGGGTCGGGATCATGCAACAAGACGAAGCGTTACAAACCACACGTTTGCAATTGGTGCTTGCCTGGAGTTTTGCCGGCATTCCGCTGCTGGCGGGTGTGGCTCAGACCATCGTCAACGCCATGAAGCTGTTCCAATAGGCCTGTCATGAATAACGGCGTCGCGTTCCTGCAAGATCTGCATCGCCTGCTCTCCGACGACGGCTTTGCTCTTTCGGTTCTGGCGGTCGTCGGCGGTGCGGCGATCCTCGGCTTCGGATTTGGCGCGACACCCGAGATCGTGTCGGCGGTTCTCATTGTCGGCCTCATGACGGCTCTGGCCGAGCGAAAGCTACGCGCGAAAAAATAGAATTGGCGCAATAGCCCCGGCCGCAGCCATCATGTTGCCTGCTGCAGCGGCCAGGGCCGGTCCGGCCGATAGAACAGCGCGAGTTTCAGGCTCTCGGCGATGCGTGCCGCCTTGCGGCCAAATTCCTCGCGGAGACGATCGTCGAACAGCTCGCCGCAGGTCTCGTCAAACAGCGCCAGCCACTGCTCGAACAAAGGCGGCTCGATGCCCTGAACCGAAAGGTGCCTGGCGACCGGGTTGCCCTTGTATCGCCCGCTGGTGAGCATCACCGAGGACCAGAACGCATACATCTTGGTCAAATGAGGTTGCCAATCGCCGGGAATGGCGCGCGCGAAGACCGGCCCGAGATCGGGATGCACCCGAACCTTGCGGTAGAAGGCATCGACCAGCCGACAAATGTTGTCTTCGGACACATGGTCCATTTTTTCGGGAGAAGCGATCATGACGCCCTTGCTATTTGACACGGAGGGCGTCCGCAAGCTCGCGCCTTAGTTTGCGGGTTTCTTCGAAGCGGGTCGTCACGTCGCGCAGAAGCGCCACCGTTCCGGCCGGGCGATCTTCCTTGTCCCTGAGCAAGATGATCGTGAATTCGACGGAGATGCGCCGTCCGTCCTTGGTGATTGCCGGCACGGACAGGAGTTCGCCGTCGGCGTAGCGGCTTTCACCGGTGGCCATGACGCGCTGATACCCGTCCCAGTGGCGCGGGCGGAGATTTTCCGGAATGATCAGATCGAGCGATTGTCCGACGGCTTCATTGGCCGGGAAACCGAAAATGCGCACGGCGCCCTGGTTCCAAAAATTGACGACGCCGCCCCGATCCGTCGCGATGATCGCGTCGGAGGCGGTTGCAAGGATCGCGCTGCCAAGATCGGGATGGTAATTCATAAACCCATGGCCGGCTTCGGCACCGCTTCGTTCGGCACCGGTCGGTTGATGAAGAAACTCGACCGTGTCATACCGCCTTACAAGCGAGAAATCTCGGCGCGCGATATCGGGAATGTCGATATCAAAATCTATCGTTTCCGCCGCGTTCGCGCCGGGGGTGGGGATTGGCTCGTCTCTTCCGCTCCCGTTGCTTGCGGCTTGGCTTCCCGACGCATGATCTCGATCGCACTTGAAACGTAATCGGCTTGCCGGTCGAGCGGATAGGCAACATAGGCCGGCATCGAAAACTCGGGCGCGCCGGCGACCACATGAAGCCGCCTGGCCTTCAGGAGAGGCCGCACGATTCGACGCGGGAAAAATCCGGAGCCGCCGTTTTCCAGCACGTGCTGCAACCCGAGCCAGCCGATGTTCGCGGTCAGCGACGGCCCGGCGAAATTCGGAAAGAAGGCGCTGTGCCGGGCATAAAACTCCGGCCCCCAGTCGACATAGACATAACCGGATTGCGGCTCGGGTTCGCTGCCAATGTCGGTCGAGACCAGGATGAGCTGTTCTTCGAACAACTGCTCGACTCTCAATCCGGGCCGGCTCTGCGGCGTGTACATGACGCCGATATCGATCCGGCCTTCGACCAATCCCTGCATGATTTCGGGTTCGAGCGCGCTCTCGGCCCGGATCGAAACCTCCGGGTTGGCCGCTTGCATCAACGGAAGCCATCGCAGCAAGTATTCTTCCCACAGGCCGATGCGACCGCCGATGACAAGCGTTCCCCGGAATCCCTTGGCAACGCCGATGTCGTGACGCGCCTGCTCGACCGTTCGAACCAGCATGGAAGCGTGCCGCTGGAACTGCCGCCCCGCTGGCGTGAGCGTGGTGCCGGCCTTGTTGCGTACGAACAGCGTGCAGCCCAGATGTTCTTCAAGCGTATGGATGCGCGTGCTGACCGTCGACTGACTGACATGGAGACGTTCCGCCGCTGTGATGAAGTTCCCGGCGGTCACCACCGTCAGGAAGGTTCTGGCCAGTTCGGTATCCATCGTGTCGCCCCATGAATCGATCGGGTCGATATCAAGAGCCGATATTTTGCGGCTGTCAAAAGTAAAAACGGCGATCGTTCTTCCGCCATTGTGCTGAAACCGACCGAAATGCCCCCATGCGACGCCTGCCGAATGACCTTCATTAATCTTGACGCCGCGGCATTGAACCTCCATGCCTAGCCGGTCAGTCGGCCGGACGGCCGCTCCGGCAACCGCCGAAAGGCGGCCGGGGAGGAAAGTCCGGGCTCCATCGACATACGGTGCCGGATAACATCCGGCGGGGGCGACCCCAGGGAAAGTGCCACAGAGAACGAACCGC
>JAXDMU010000485.1:0-8665 GCA_034665905.1 Aliidongia sp.
TGCGCTGCGGGCATGACGCCGTCGGCCAGATCCGCAAATTTTTGTTCGAGCGCCTGATCGCTCATCGGCGCCTCGACGCTGCCGATTGCGTGCTCGATAAAGTGATGCAGCATCCGCCCGTCGGTCAGCGTGATGGTCAGATCGACCTGTTCCGGCTTGATCGCCGGATCGGTCACCGGCGCGACCTTGCTGCGCAATGCCACAATCACGGGATCGCGCACGGCCCGATCGCTGAATTGCCGTTCGCCGGCCGCCCCCTCGACCAAGGCGACCGCGACCGCGTGATAGATGCTGAACTTGCCTTCGAGCCCGGCGGTTGGGGCTTTCTTGCCGGTGAGTTCGAGCACCAGCGGGTGAACCTTGAGATCAATCCGGGCGATCTGGTCCGGTGTCAAACCGTTCCGGCCGCGCAGTTGCAGGGCGGCATCGATCGCCGGATGCATGACGATACCGCAGGCGAAGGGTTTGTAGGTATTGAGCGCCGTCTCGTAGCGCTGGCCCAGGCCGTTGGTGATCTCGCGATAATCCTGCTTGGTGCTGATGGTGTTGGCCCAACCGCGCTTTGCCTCGATCATCGCGTCCGAACTGGTGAAATTCTGGCGTGCCAGAATCGCGGCGAACAAGCCGTTCGCCGCCGCCCGGCCGGGATTGAAGCTCTTGTTCATCGAACCGAAGGATTCGCGCAAGCCGACCGGCTGCGAGGCGGCGAGGCCCAGCGCCCAGACCATCTGCTGTTCCGACAAACCCATCAGCTTGCCGGCTGCGGCCGCCGCACCGAACACGCCGGTCGTGCCGGTGATATGCCAACCGGCATCGTAATGATTGGGCCAGACGGCATTGCCGATCCGGCATTCCGTCTCCATGCCGACGATGAGTGCTGTCAGAAATTCCTTACCGCTGACCGGATGCATCTCCGCAACCGCCAGAATCGCCGAGGCGACCGGCCCGGCCGGATGAATGATCGTCTTCAGATGCGTGTCGTCGAAATCGAAGATGTGGCTGGAGGCGGCATTCAAGAATGCGGCATTCATGATGTCGAACCGCTCGCGCCGCCCGAACAGCCCGGCTTGCGGCGGCCCGGAAAACGGCAAAAGGGCCGCAACCGCCGTATCGATCGTCTGATGGCGCGAGCCGCCGATCGCGACGCCGACCCAGTTGAGCAGCGAACGCAGCCCTTCGCGCCGAACCGGGGCGGGCAGATCGGCGTATTTCGCGCCCAACACATAGCGTGCCAGAATGCGCGTCACCTCGGGCGGGGCTGCCGGAATGGCCGGCGGCGCGCTTTCGGCGGCCTGCGCGCGGTTTCCGCCGCCCGCGGTGAACGCCAGCGGGAGTGCTGCCGAAGCGAGCAGGAGCGATCGGCGATCGGTGTCGGGCATAGAATTTTCTCGGTCAGGGAGCACTTCGCTCGGCCGGCGTCGCCCGCTCGCGCTGGCGGATGATGAATTGCGGCTTGCGGTTCGCCGTCAGGAACAGCCGGCCGAGATATTCGCCGGCAATGCCCAGGATAAAGAGTTGGACGCCGGACAGCAGCAGAATCGCCGCCATGACCGAGCCCCAGCCGCGCGGCGTATCGAAGAACAACGCTTCGATCACGACGAAGATGGCGACGATGCCGCCAAGAATGCTGAAGATCACGCCGGCCAACGTCGCGATGCGCAGCGGCATGACCGAGAAATTCACAAACATGCTCATCCACAGCCGGATCAACCGGCGCAGCGTATAATTGCTGTGGCCCTCGGCCCGCGGCAAATGAACCACCTCGACCTTGTCGATCGACTGCGTCACCTGGAGAATCAGCCCGTCGATATAGGAAAACGGCCCGTCATACCGAATGATCTGCTCGACCAGAAACTTGCTCATGCAGCGGAAGCTGGAAAGGTACAGGCCGCGTGGCTTGTCGAGCAGGATATCGGCCACCCAATTGGTAAATCGGCTGCCGAGATTGCGCCAATTCTCATGCTGCTTGGCGGCGTAATAGGTATAGACGACATCGGCCCCGCTGCGTTGGGCGTGGGCGAGCAGTTTCAGCACCTCGGAAGGCGGGTTTTGCAGATCGTCATCCATGGTGATGACATGGGCACCACGCGCCTCGTGCAGCCCGGCCATCACGGCGTTATGCTCGCCGAAATTCCGTGCCAGATTGACCAGAGCGATCGGCACCGCGGCACGGCGCATCAACTCGCGGCAGACCGTCAGGCTGTCGTCCGGACTGCCATCGACGACCAGGACGATCTCAAGCCCGCCCGGAACCTCCAGCCCCTCCAGCGCCTCGACCAGCGTGCGGATCGTGCCGGCACCGTTATAGACCGGGACGACGATGCTGAGGGCCACGGGCGACGACTCAGTCATGCTTCACCGCCACCGCCAGCACCGACCCGCCGAACGGCAGCGACAGGCCGCAGCGCAACGCCCAATTCTCCAGCCGCATCGCGGCGCGGAACAGAAACTCGATCGGGGCCGGATAAACCATGACATCGCTCGTCGTCGTGCGTGTGGTGAACAGCTTGCGTCGGAGCACCATGAGCGGAAATGGCAGCGTATTCCAGTAGGTCGTTTTGATCCGGGTAAATCCGGCCTCACGCAGCCGGGCCTTCAGCCGGGCGCCGGTATAGCGCCGCGCGGCATGAACCGCCCGGTCATGGGCCGACATCATCCAGTCATAGGCCGGCAGATTCAGCACCAGCACGCCGCCCGGCGCCAGGCATCGATGGAGATCGGCGAGCGCCCGGCGCTCATCGACCGCTTGATGGTACAGCACATCGGCGCTGACGATGGCACCCAGCGAGCCGGTCGCGAAGGGCAGGTCGTTGATCGAGCCGACGCAGAGCGCCGTGCCGCTTTTTTGTCGGGCAAACGCCAGCGCTGCCGGTTCGATATCCATCCCGAGCACGGAATTGCCCGGCGCGGCCGCCTGCAACTTTCGCAGAAAGCCGCCGGTGCCGCAGCCGGCATCAAGGATCGGCAGGGCCGTCGCGGTCGCCCATCGCTGATACAGGGTCAGCAGATTGGCGTGGCACCCCCGGTACCACCACATCCGCTCTTCCACGTCGTGCATCTTCAGATATTCGGCGCGATCCATCGATAATCAGGGGGCCGACGGCTCAGGCGGCTTGAGGGCGGCCGGCTGGCGGCCGGCGACATAGTCGCGTCGGTCGAGCACCAGCGACAGCAGCACGCCCATCCTCTCGACCCGAAACACTTCCTGGCCGGGCAGCGACTTGTCGCAATTATCCTTGGTGAAGGCGATGAAGAAATCCGCCTTGGTCCGGTCGTTGGTGAAAACCAGATTGTCCGGGAAGAAATACTTGGCCGAAACGGGGGGACCGCACACCGCGACGGTGAAATCATGCTCCTCGAACTCGGCACCGTATTCGGTTTCCAGATAATTGGTCAGGCCCTCGACCGCTTCGGCATAGGAGTTCGCCCAATAGTCGGTTTTGAACAGCTGCTCGGCCCCCTTAACACCGCCGATGAAGCCATTGTAATAGACATACTCGTCGGGATGCAGCAGCACCATGATGCTGATATGGCCGAGACCGTAAAGGCCGAGGGCGGCCAGCAGGATCTGCCGATAGCGGGAATGGCGCAGCCGTTCGAACAGCCCGTCGGCCACCAGCCCGGCGACCAGGGCGATCGGCGGCAGCACGAAGATGAAATGACGCATGCCGTCGAACAGCACCGCCTGGATCGCCACCGCATAGCAAACCGGAAACAGGATCGCGGTCGCCATCAGCAGGATCTGGAGCGATCGGGTTCGATCGGGTCCGCCCGGCCGATGCCATTCGCGCAGCAGGGCGGCCGGCAATGCCGCCAGCGCCAGCAACATGGTCAGTTCGGGTAGTGCCAGCACGATATGGGTCGGCAGATATTCCCAGGGCAGATCGGTCGCCGGGAAATACTGCCCGGCGAACAGGGTCTTGAAGGGGAAAGTCTCGTGGCTGAAGGTCGCGAGGGCCGAGAGCGGATGTTCGATCGGGTCCTGCTGCGCCCAGGGCCAGAACAACAACATGACCGGATAGGAAATCGTCAGCATCGGCAGAAAGCCCCGCCACATCCCGGTCCAGCCATCACCCAGCGCGACTTTGACGCTCCGCGTCTCGATCCCGCGCCACAGGCAGAACACCGTGCCGGCCAGCCCGGCATAGGCCAGCAGCAGCAGCCCGCCGACGCGCACGCCCAGCGACATGCCGACCGCGATACCAAGTTTCAGCACCAATGAGGCCGGCGGACGGGGCAGCACCGCAACGATCCGGCACAGGTAATACAGCGCCCAGATGCAGCCGACCGCGAAGGGAATGTCCTTCGGGTTGTTGTACATCTGGCCGTAATAGTTCGGGATGGTGGCGAGCAGCAGCGCGGCGAACAGGCCGGCACGCGGCCCGGCCAGGAAGCGGCCGGCCTTCCAGACCCCAACCAGCCCCAGAATGCCGGTCATGCCGTTCAGCAGATGGCGCGTCTCATAGGTTCCGAACGGCGAAATCCGGTTGATCAGCGCCGCGGTCATGTCGAACGCGGCGCCGTAATTGATCAGATCCTGCCAATGCAGGGCCCGGCTGTCCATGAAGGCAGACAGATAGTAATCGAGGACGAAGACGCCATACCAGTTATGGACATCCTCATCCCACGTCACGCCGTAATCGTGAAAGGTGAAAATCACCAGAAAAATCAGCACGATCAGCAGCGCAGCCGCACCACCGTTCCAGGTCAGGGCAAAGCGGCGGCGGCCGGGCGGCAGGACGCTCAGATCGATTGCGCTCATGCGCTCATCCGGGCAAAGCCGCAACGGTCTCGACGGGGATAAAGATCACGGCGTGTTGCGTGTGCATTCTTTTCCAGCATTCCCGCATCGGCCTAGCGTGCCGGCATGCCCGGCCGCAGAGACGGGAACCGCCCCCATCTGCTCGCTTTATAACACGAGCGCGCGGGAGTCCGAAGCGTCAGCATGCCTCAGGCGTTGGTGATCGGCTGCTCGTGCTCGGCCTGAGATTGATCGGATTCCTGTTCGCCTTGCTCACTTTCCTGATCGGCCGGCGTGGTCGGCCGGTTCATATTCTGCGCCGGGTTGTCCCCATTCGCATTCATGATGCGGAAATAATGTTCCGCATGCTGATAGAAGTTTTCAGCGGCAATGCGATCGCCGGATGAAACGGCTTCCCGGGCCAGCGCCACGTACCGTTCGAAGACCTGATAGGCATTGCCGCGGATTTTGGTTCCGGGGCCGTTGCTGTCGAAAGTCTGCGAGCGATGCGGGATCCGCGGGCGCCCGCCATTATGCGGCGGGCTCGGGTTGTTGGGGTTGCCGTTGTTGTTCCGGCCGCGCGAGCGCTTGTTCGGACCTGATCTCATGGCACCTGATGACGCTAGGGACGAAGTTAATCTGCTTTGGGTACGGTCTGCCCCGATGTGTCGCGACCCGAACGAAGGCGCGGCCCGGTCCAGGGGCTTGAATGACGATGCTCGGGCACCGACCATTCAATCGAATGACCTTACCTCGAACCCTAGTCGTGTGAGGCGCGGTTTCCAACCATTATTTTGTATGAGCTGGCTGCTGTGCAATGACGGCCCGGCCAATATCGGCCAGATCCGCCCGGATTTCCAGCAACTGAAGCCCGCCGGCGCGGCAAATCGCGGCGACGTGATCGGCCTGACCGGCGCCGGTTTCGAACGCCGCAAGCCCGCCGGGCCGCAGAATCCGGGCAAATTCCGGGACGAGGCGGCGAAAGGCATCGAGTCCGTCGGCCCCGCCATCGAGTGCCGCAGCCGGATCGTACCGGACCACTTCCGGAGCGAGGGTGGCGATCTCGGCCGTGGGAATATAAGGCGGATTTGACACGGCGAGATCGATGGTGCTGCCGATTGCCGCGGCCCAGTCGCCGACCACGAATCCGGCCCGGCCGCCGAGCCCGAGGGTTGCGGCATTGCGCGCGGCAACCCGCACAGCCGCCTCGGATCGGTCCACGCCGATGCCGAAGGCGCCGGTCAACTCGCTCAGCAGTGCCAGCAGAACGCAGCCCGTCCCGGTGCCGAAATCGACGATCCGCAGCGGCGCCTGCCGATCCGGCAGATGCGCCAGCACGGCTTCGATGACCGTCTCGGTATCCGGGCGCGGGTCAAGCGTAGCGGCGGTCACCGCGAATTCCAGGCTCCAGAATTCGCGGCGCCCCAGAATCCGGGCGACCGGCTCGCGGGCCAGACGCCGCTCGATCATTGCGGCAAACCGTTCGCCCGCCGCAGCCTCGACCATGCGCTCGGGCCAGCCGATCAGCGTGCTCTGATCGAGCACCGCGGCATGGCCCAGCAACAGCCGCGCCTCGCGCATCGGCGCTTCGATGCCGGCGTCCTTGAGCCGCAGGGCAGCCGCGGTGAGCAAAGTGCCGATCGAAACCCCGGTCACTGGATCAGGGCGAGCTTGGCCGCCTGATCTTCGGCGACCAGCGCCTCGACGATTTCATCGAGCGCCTCGCCCGTCATCACCTTGTCGATCTTGTAGAGCGTCAGATTGATCCGGTGATCGGTGACACGGCCTTGCGGGAAATTATAGGTGCGGATGCGCTCCGACCGGTCGCCGCTGCCGACCTGATTCTTGCGGTCGGCGGCGCGCACGCTGTCGAGCGCTTGACGCTCCAGATCGTACAGCCGGGCGCGCAACACCTTGAGCGCCTTGGCCTTGTTCTTGTGCTGCGACTTCTCATCCTGCTGGATGACGACGAGACCGGTCGGCAGATGGGTGATGCGCACCGCGCTGTCGGTCGTGTTGACCGACTGTCCGCCGGGGCCGCTCGACCGGTAGACATCGATCCGGAGATCCTTGTCCTCGATCTGGATATCGACCTCTTCCGCCTCGGGCAGCACCGCCACGGTCGCGGCCGATGTGTGAATCCGCCCTTGCGTCTCGGTCGTCGGCACGCGCTGCACCCGATGGACGCCGGATTCAAATTTGAGCCGCGCAAAGACGCCGCGGCCGGTGATCGAGGCGGTCGCTTCCTTGTAGCCGCCGATGCCGGTCTCCGAGATGCTCATCACCTCGAAGCGCCAGCCATGGAGCACCGCGTAACGCTGATACATCTGAAAGAGATCGGCCGCGAACAAAGCGGCTTCGTCGCCGCCGGTGCCGGCGCGGGTTTCCAGAATGGCGTTCTTCTCATCGGCCTCGTCCTTGGGCAGCAGCATGAGTTGCACCGCGCGTTCGAGCGCGGGAATCCGCTCCTTGAGCGCCAGAAACTCCTCCTCGGCCAACGCCTTCATCTCGGGGTCGCTGTTGTCGGCGACCATCTGGGCGAGGTTGACCATCTCATCTTGCGCCGCGCGCAGCGCATCCACCCCCTCAACGATCGGCGAGAGATCGCTGAATTCCTTGGAAAGCTTGGCGAAACTCCCGGCATCGACCGGCCCGCCCAGAATATCGCGCAACTCGGCATGGCGGGTGACCAGCCGGTCGAGCTTGTAGTCGAGGGGGGAACGGTCGTTCATCGATTATCCAACGCGCCACAGGCCATGAGCTTCTCGCTCGCATCGCGGGGAAGGGCGTCGGTTCGGCCCGGATATCTCCATATAAGATATTACACCATCATTCTGCTATGTGATGAGAGGGACCGGGCCTTGCTGGAGGCGTCCGCTATTTGCGATCACCCGGCGGACGGCGCAGCGGGCGAAGCGTCCACGCCGCCGTGGAAGATCGACGCGGCGTGATCGGGTTCGGCGGCACGCTCGATCGATCGACTTACCGGCCGGTGAACCCGCCGATCGCCGCGACAGACGGGTAGCGCAGGGCTGCACCCATCACCGCGTCCATCTTGGGTCTCGCGTCCGCCATGGCCTCGTCGCGGCAGGTCCGGAAGCCGCGGATCTCTATCAAATCAACCAGATCATTCGTCGGGCCGCCGCACACTCGATCGACCGCGCGTTCAACCCGGCCGATGAATACCCGTCGGCCTGCCTCGGCGGCAAGATTAAGGTCACCAAACAGCACCAGTTCGGTGCGCATCGTGGCGTCGGGGTGACCATAGACGACCGTCACGGACGGCGACTCTTGGAACTCTTGCGCCACCGCAGTGCTCAGGCCGAGCGCGAGCAAAGCGGCGGAGATGGCAATCGTGGCGTAGTGTGGTGTCATGGCTGTCCTCCTAAACAGCCCGTTAACACTTGGTCGTTGGCATTCGGCGTATAGAATCAGATAGCCCGGCTGCGACATAATGCAAGGCCGGTTCTGGTGGTAATGTCTTGATTTTATGAGATTCTTTTAACGCCCTGGCCGCTTCGGCGGGAACATCCGGGCGGACATAAATCCGGTAGCTGTCCGCCTGCCGCGGACTGGAGTCCTGCAAGACCGGAGGAGTTGAGCAGGATCGAAATTGCGGGTTGCTTGTATGTGCCGAGCGGGGACGCGGATATCTCCCTCGCTCGGCGGTCGGCCGCGGAAGATCGAGGTGGAGTGATTGGCTTCGGCGGCTCGCTCGATCGGCTTACCGGCCGGTGAACCCGTCAGCCCCTCGCCCTGACCATCATCAGGACCAGAACATCCGCCTGTTCGTCGGGAGTCGCCCGGTCGAAATCGGCCATGGCGACCTCCGTCGCATCGATCAACGAGGCGACATCGGATTGCTGAAACAATGCAGTGGGATCGTAGTCTGCCAGATGGCGGACATCCTGGAGCACCGGAAAG
>JAXDMU010000486.1:0-4079 GCA_034665905.1 Aliidongia sp.
TAAGCGTATTCGACGTAGCCGATCGCGTTCTTGGTCTGACCAACGTTACCGGCAACGCCTTCATTGCCCTTGGCGCCCACGCCCGCCGGCCATTCGACCGCGGTGCCGGAGCCGACCTTGGTCTTCCAGTCTGCGTTCGACTTCGACAGGTAGTCGGTGAAATTGAAGGTGGTTCCCGAACCGTCGGAACGGCGCACCACGGTGATGGCGTCGGTCGGCAGCTTGAGATTCGGATTGAGCTTTGCAATCGCCGAATCATCCCACTTGGTGATCTTGCCGAGATAAATATCGGCCAGCGCCTCACCGGACAGCACCAGTTCACCCGGCTTGATCCCTTCGAGATTCACGACCGGCACGATCGCGCCCAACACCATCGGCCACTGTACCAGGCCATCCTTCTCGAGCTGCTCAGGCTTCAACGGCGCGTCGGTGGCGCCGAACGTCACGGTCTTGGCCTGGATCTGCTTGATGCCGGCGCCCGAGCCGATCGACTGGTAGTTCAGACCGTTATTGGTCTCCTTTTTGTAGGAATCGGCCCACTTCGAATAGATCGGGAAGGGGAACGTCGCGCCCGCTCCGGTGATGTCGGCGGCGAACGCCGACGTCGATGCGGCGACCAGGCCGGCAGCGACGATAGCTTTCATGAAATTCATTGTGGGTCTCCATCTGGTGAGCGAAGCGCCTGACGCACCCGATTGCGCTCACGCCGCCTCTTTAAAAGCGGTCAATGCTGCTTTTACGAAGGTTTGATGACAGCTGGATGACGCAAGCAAGCTTTTGAAATAAATCGACTTTAAGCCGCCGGCGGTGGTTTGGCCTGAGGGAAACAGGCAGTAAAAGTGGCGCCATTTTTCGGCACGCTTTCGATCAAAAGCCGCCCGCGATGGCGGTTCACAATATGTTTAACCAGCGACAAACCGAGTCCCGTGCCGCCCTGCGCACGGCTGTCGCCGACATCGACCCGGTAAAACCGTTCGGTGAGCCGCGGCAAATGTTCGGGCGCGATGCCGGGGCCGAAATCACGCACCATGACGCGAACTTCGGGCGCGCCCTCCCCCGACATCGCCGAAGTGAGCGAGACCACGACCTTGCCGCCGGACGCGCCATATTTCAGCGCGTTCTCGATCAGGTTCTCGAACAACCGGAGCAACTCCTCGCGATCGCCCGCAATCGCCACCGGCGCCTCCGGCAGATCCATATCGATCGCGACCTGGCGCTCCCGTGCCAGCGGCTCCAGCCCATCGGCGACCTGCCGGATGATCGGAACGATATCCACCAGCGTGTCCGGACGGACATGGGCGGAAAGTTCGACCCGCGAAAGCGACAACAGATCATCGATCAGCCGCGCCATCCGCGTCGCCTGGGTATGCATGATGCCGAGAAAGCGCTCCCGCGCCTTGGCGTCGTCCTTGGCCGGCCCCTGCAGCGTATCGATGAAGCCGGACAATGCCGCCAGCGGCGTCCGCAATTCATGGCTGGCATTGGCGACGAAGTCGGCGCGCATCTCCTCGACCCGCCGCAGCGGCGTTTGATCATGGAACGTCATCAGCATGCATTTGTCCGTGCCGCCGAACAGGGTCGGCACCGGCACCGGGTTGATGATCAATTCCATCCAGCGGTCGACCGGGACATGATCGAGATAGGTCGCGCGCCTGCTTTCCGTGGTCGCGATGGCTTCGCGGAGCGCGGTGATGATTTCGGGGGAGCGCAATGCGAACTGGGCGAGTTCGTTCTTGCGTAGCGCCGGTGCAAGCTGCGCTGCGGCGGCATTGAGGTGAATAACGCGGCCGGCACGGTCGAGCAGCACCGCGGGGTCCGGCATACCGGAAACAATGGCGCTGACCGCTGCGGTTTCGACCGGGTTGACCCCGCGGACATCTTCGCGCGAGGTCGCGACGTTGTGCAATCGCCACGGCACCAATGCGGCCGCACCGATGCAGATAAAAACCGCGGCGGCACGGACCAGCGCCAGTTCGCCGAGCGCGACCAGGACGGCGAGCGCCAGAGCGCCGGCGAGCAGGATAATGGCCGAATGCCGCAACCGGTCCGGCCAGGGCGAGAAGAAAGTCGTAGAAGAAGGAGCATTTATCGCCATTGGGCCGGCTCTCCCCGCTCGGGTCTACATCGTCACGCCAGTATCGTCAGCCGCCACTATCCCCACGCTTGGTGACGTAGGCGGCTTCGCGCTTCGGCTCGGCATCGAGCCCCGGCTTCGCCTGACCCAGGCGGTTTTGCCGCGCACGCAGTATAACTTCCCGAAACGTCAGCAAGATTACAGATACGACAAATGGGGCAATATAATACAAGACCCGAAACAGCAGCATTCCGGCGAGCAGCTCTTCCCTGTCCATCTGCCACAGGCCGACCAGCATCGCGGCATCGAACACGCCGAGCCCGCCGGGCGAATGGCTGGCGAAACCCAACAACGTCGCCGAGACGAAAATAACCGCGACCACGACAAAGCCGAGATTAGGTTCGTCCGGGACCAGCACGTACATCGCCAGCGCGCAAAACCCGAGATCGACGATTCCGATCGCGATTTGCAACAACGTCAGCGAACCGCCCGGCAGCACCACGGTCCAGGGCCCGCGGCCGACCTCGCGCGGCTGCATCGAGACCCATGCCACATACGCCACCAAACCAACGATGACGGCAAACGCGGCCACGCGGTTGAGCCAGGGCGGGAGCTGATCGATCGCCGCGGCGGCTTCCGGATGACAAGCGATACCCAATCCCAATACGGCGGCATTTCCGAGCCAGAATGTCAGGCCGGCCAGAAAGCAGATTTTCGCCACGTCGATCGCGTTCAATCCCCACGCCGAATAGATCCGGTAGCGGACCGCGCCGCCGGTGAAGACGCTGGCGCCGACATTGTGCCCGATCGAGTAACTGGTGAAGGCGGCGAGCGCGTTGACGCGGTAGGGGATGTCGGCGCGACCGATCGCGCGAACCGCGAACAGGTCGTAGAAGGTCAGGGTAAAATAGCCGGCAGCGACGAACAACGCCGCCAGCGCGATCGAGCGGGGTTCGGTCTGCTTGATGGCCTCGACGACCTGATCGGTGTCGATGCCCCGGAGGATATGGTAGAGGACGTAGCATGCGATCCCGATGACCGTGACGCTGACGACAACGCCTAGCTTATGCAGGACGTGCTTCCGGCGCAGAAACGAGATCGCCCTGCGTATTGCTTCCAGCATCTCCACCTCGATTACGATCCCACGACGACGGCCCAGACGAACCTTGCCGCCGCCGGCGCCACGCTCGCTCCCGGCACCATGTGGTAGCGTGTTTTGAGCCCGAGTGGAATTCGCCTGGTGTGAATAACACGCGCTCCTTCAATATATTAGCCTGCGATATATTAGCCTGAATTCACGGCACCGGAGTGCATAGTTTTGCTGCATTGCTCCGGCCGGGCAAAGTCCAAGACCGCAAGGCTTGCGCGCGAAGTGGTGAAGTTTTCGTGATCTCACGCGGCCGGTTTTGCCGACAGACGTTGGAAATACAGGAGGTCGAGTTCCGGACGATATTGGGCTGCGGTGGTCATCGATACCTCACGTCAGGCTTTACGGCTGGAGAGCGCATGGCGCGAAAGCACCCAATCGCGCAGCCACGACCCCATGGCACAACCGGCCAGATACACCGCGAACATGATGAGGCCGAGGTCGAGCCAGTAGCCGGGGCGGCCCGGGATCACCCGGGCCAACGCTGCCGCCACAAGCGCTGCCACCAGCACCCCGAGCCACCGCGCCATCAGTTTCGATACGCCTTGGCCGCGATGAACCACGGCAATCCAGCCCATCGCGAGACCTAGCAACAGCGAGGCCAGCAGCCAGCTCCAATCGAACGTCACGAGATGTACCATCGCTATCCTCGACCACTATTCCTTGACCATGAAATCGATGCGGCGGTTCTGCGCCTTACCTTCGTCGGTATCGTTGCTGCCGACCGGCTGCGTGCTGCCATAGCCGACCGCCGTGAACCTGGTCGCGAGCAAACCGGCCTTCACCAGATACTCCGCAACGGCCTGCGCGCGCTTTTCGGACAGCACCTGGTTGAAGCCATCATCGCCGTCGGCGTCG
>JAXDMU010000487.1:0-3220 GCA_034665905.1 Aliidongia sp.
CTCGCCGAAAAGGCCGGCAGTGCGACAGTCCATAGAAACAGAGTGCTCAATGCAATTGACATGAACGGCGCACGCATAAAAATACTCCGGTTGCTCAACGGTATTTGAGTTAACTACACTTGATTTCAGCGAAAACAGGTCAAGATGATTCTCATATCTTAGGATAAGAGAAAGCCATTGAATATCGGCCCGCCATCACATGACGTGCTCTTACTCTACATAATATTTTTATGTCAATAAATTTTATGTCATATAATGAATTATTCACACGAATCTCACAGATTAGAATTATTCTATTCTTTGTTGGAATAATTCTAATCTGTGAATTAAAGAATTAATCACCCGCATCCTCAACAGCTGTTGAAGCAATGTGCGATTTATTCTGAGGTTACGCACAACCGATTGCCCGAAATCACCGGCTCGCATCGGATTGACGTCGCGGTGGCGGCCCGGCCTCCGCCGCGCTATGGTGCAGCGCATGTCAAACGATCCTATCCCCGATTCCGCCGATTTCGGCTTCCGCACTGTGCCGGCGGACGAGAAGAAGACGCTGGTGCGCGGCGTCTTCGACAGCGTGGCCCAGCGCTACGATCTGATGAATGATCTGATGAGCGGCGGGATTCACCGCCTGTGGAAGGCCGCGCTGATGGATTGGCTCAATCCGCGGCCCGGTCAGCATCTGCTCGATGTGGCCGGCGGGACCGGCGATATCGCCTTCCGCTTCCTGGACCGCACCCGGCCGCGCAACCCGGCGCCGAGTGATGCCCCACCGCTGGCGCGGGTCACGGTATGCGACATCAACCATTCCATGGTGTCGGTCGGCCGCGACCGGGCGATCGATCGCGGTGTGCTGGGCGGCATCGACTGGGTGTGCGGCGATGCCGAGGCGCTGCCGGTCGCGTCAGGCAGTGTCGATTGCTATACCATCGCCTTCGGCCTGCGCAATGTGACGCGGATCGACGCCGCTCTGGCCGAAGCCCGGCGCGTGCTGCGGCCGGGCGGGCGATTCATCTGCCTGGAATTCAGCAAGGTCGCAGCCCCGGCCCTTGCAAAACCCTATGATTTCTATTCCTTCGAAATCCTGCCGCGGCTTGGCCGCTGGGTCGCGGACGATGAAGAGGCTTACCGCTATCTGGCGGAAAGCATTCGCCGCTTTCCGCCGCAAGAAGAACTGGTAGAGCGCATGCGGGCGGCCGGGCTGGAACAGGTCAAATACCGCAACCTGACCGGCGGTATCGCAGCACTCCATTCCGGCTGGCGACTCTAGGCACGATGGAGCAAGTGCGATGATCGGGCGCTGGCGCGGAGCCCGCCATATCCTGGCGCTGCTGCGCATCGGTATGCTGCTGGCCCGGCACAATGCGCTCTTTCCGCTGGAATGGCTGACCTTCGGTGCCGTGTTCGTCCGGCTGACGCGGGTCGTGCTGCGCCCGCGGGCCGAGGTCACCGGCTTGCGGCCCGGCGTCCGGCTGGCGCTCGCCTTGCAGCGGCTGGGACCGAGCTACATCAAGCTCGGCCAAGCGCTCTCGACCCGCTCCGATCTGATCGGTGAGGCGATGGCGGCCGATCTGTCGAGCCTTCAGGATCGGCTGCCGCCGTTTCCCGGCGCCGAGGCGATCGCTGTGATCGAATCAGAGCTTGGGCAACCGATCGATCAACTCTTCGCCGATTTCGGCGGCGAGGCGATTGCCGCCGCCTCGGTGGCGCAGGTGCATTTCGCGACCACGACCGACGGCCTCGACGTCGCGGTCAAGGTGTTGCGGCCGGGAGTCGCCGAGGCCTTTGCCCGCGATCTCGATCTGTTGAAGTGGCTGGCCGAGGGGATCGAGCGCTGGCGCCCGGATTGGCGGCGCGTGCATCCGATCGAGATCGTTCGCCGCCTCGAACAATCCGTCGAATTCGAGATGGATCTGCGGTTGGAGGCCGCCGCCGCGGCCGAACTCGCGGAAAATTTCGCGGGCGACGAAGGGTTTCGCGTGCCCCGGATCGACTGGTCGCGTACCAGCCAGCGCGTCCTGACCACCGAGCGAATCCACGGCATCCCGATCGGTGACCGCGAGGCGATCCTGGCAGCCGAAATCGCGCCACGGGATCTGGTCGGCAAGGCGGCCGCCGCTTTCTTCGCGATGGTGTTTCGCGACGGCTTCTTTCATGCCGATCTGCATCCGGGCAATCTGTTCGTGGCCCCGGACGGGGCGATCGTCGCCGTCGATTTCGGCATCATGGGCCGGCTCGACCGCACGCATCGCTATTATCTCGCCGATATGCTGCTGGGTTTTCTGACCGGGAATTACCGCCAGGTGGCGCAGGTGCATTTCGATGCCGGTTTCGTACCGGCGACCGAGTCGGTCGAGGCATTCACGCAAGCCTGCCGCTCGATCGGCGAGCCGTTGCTGGAGCGACCGCTGGAACAGATCTCGGTCGCGCGCCTCCTGTCGCAACTCTTTCGGATCACGGCCCAGTTCAAGATGGAGACGCAGCCACAATTGCTGATGCTTCAGAAAACCATGGTGCTGGCCGAAGGGCTCGGGCGGCAGCTCGATCCGACGGTCAATATGTGGGAGCTGGCGCGGCCGCTGATCGAGGAATGGATGAGCCTCAACCGCTCCGGCCCGGCGCGCGTGATTCTGGGCGCGGCGGACATGCTGGGCAGCCTCGAACGGCTTCCGGCCTTGCTGGGCGATGTCGAATGCGTGCTGAAGCAGCTAGCTCATGGCGGCCTGCCGCTTCACCCGTCGACCATGACGCTGCTGCTGGGGCCGCAGAACCGGCGGGGACCGCTGTTCTGGCCGCTCTGGATCGCAGCACTGGCGCTGGCGGCGCTGGCTTTGGCCCAATGGCGCCAGTAGCGGCTATTTCAGCAGGTTGAGGATCGAGGAGTTCGCCGCAGCACTGCCGGCCAGCGACTGGATACCCAGTTGTTGGCGCAGCGACAGCGCCTGGGAATTTGCCGCTTCGGTATTGAAATCGGCCAGCGTCAGGGCACCGGCGCCGCTGGTCAACGTGTTCGAGTAATTGGCGCTGAAGTTCGAGCGCGATTGCAGGATCGCGACATTCGCACCGAGTTGGGCCGAAATGCCCTGAAGCTGGGTAATTGCCTTGCCAAGCCGGCTTTCGGTCGCGCTGAAGATCGCTTGGGCGACCGAGGCCGCAACCGTCCCGCCGCCGCCGGCCGAGCCGGCCAGATCGAGCGCGGAAAACCCGCCGACACCGATCGCGA
>JAXDMU010000488.1:0-4582 GCA_034665905.1 Aliidongia sp.
CAGCGTCTCATCCAATTCCTGGCGACGGCGGCGAATCGTCGTGATCATGTCGTTCAGCGCGCCGGGGCGCCCGTGATGAGGGTGATCCTCGTTGCCGCAGACCGGACAGGGCGACCCCGCGACCAGCAGGCTGCGCAGATGCACCGCCGCCGGCGAGACCGCCTCATCGGCAAGTTCGGCCAGAGGCGCGATTTCCGCACGGGCCGCGCGGTGGCGGCTTTGTTCGGCTTCGGCACCGGCGATTTCGCCGCCGGCCATGTCGGCTTTCACCGTGGCGGTGGCCAGTTCCGACTCCGCGCGCGTCAGATCGGCAGCGGCGCGACGATGTTGTTCACAAGCGATGCCCGCATCGCGCAACGCCTCGGCGAGACGCTGGAGAACCGCACCGCGGTCGTGGAGCCTTGGCTCGTCGATCACGCTGAGACAGGTTCGAACCTCGCCGATTTCGCCGGAGAACGCGTCCTTTCGCCGGCGATCCGATTCGAGTTTCGCGGCCAGTGCCCGGATCTCGGATTTTAGCTGCGCCGCGATCTTGCCGGTCTCCGCGGCACCCGCCAGCGCTTTGGCGTGGTCCTGCTTGATCTGCCTCCGCTTCTCCAGCAACACCAGCGCGTCGTCGCAGCGGTCGGCGAGAAGGCGCCGACCGGATTGATCCTGCAATTGCGCCGCGGCGGTGCTGTGCGCTTCGGTCGTTTGGCTCAGAGTCCGATCAAGGCCGGCGAGAGCGTCGATTCGGCCGCGCAACATCGTTTCCGCCTGCCGCGCCTTCTCCGTGGCCTCGTCGAACTCCTTCTTGGCGGTCGCCAACTCGGCATCGAGCCGTTCGGCATCGCTCCAGATAGGCCCGAATTGCTTGAAGATGGCTTCCGCCGCCTCGTCGGCCGCTATCGCCGCCGATAGCTGAATTGCGGCCGCCGCGTCGAGCGTCTGCGCACTCGCTCGCGCCTCAAGCAATTCGTCGAGACGTTTCTCCCCTGTGTCAACCGTCCGCCGGGCATTCGTCAAATCGACATCGAGCGGCCGAACCGGTTCGATCAGATCAAATTCGGCCAAAGCACGATAGTCATCGGCCGCCTCTTCCGCCACCCGCTGCGCCGCGTCACGCTGAATCTCGGCCTGAGCCAGATTGTTGCGCGCGACCTGGACACGCTTGCAATGTTCCAGCTTTTCGGTGTGGCGATCCCGTTCGGCGAGCTTGACGACGATGATTTCGCCAACGCGATCATGCTGTTCGCACAAGTTCTGCCGGCCGGCATCGTCAAGCAGGCCGATATCGCGGCAGCGCTGCTCCAACTGCTCGACCGCTTTGCGCCGCATTTCCGTGCCGTCATGCACCCGGATCGAGATCGCCGCATAAATCTCCGTGCCGGTAATCTTCTCCAGCAATTCGGCCCGTTCCCGCTCGTCAGCCAGCAGAAACGCATCGAATTCGCCCTGGGCCAGGAGCACGGTTCGCCGAAACTGCTCGAAGGTGAGACCGGTCTTCGCTTCGATCGCTTCGCGAACCTGGGTTTTGCCGGCAGCGACGGCGCTGTTGTCATCAAGGCGATAGAGCGTGCGCTGTTCGCTCTGAAGCCGGCCATTGGCCCGGCCGCGGGCGCGATTGGCTTCCCAACGGACGCGGTAGCCCGCCCCATCTTGTCCGACGAAATCCACTTCGGCGAATCCGCTGCCGGCGCCCCGGCGCAAAATCGCGCGGCCATCCTGGATGGAAATCACTTCGCCGCTCGGATCGGGCGCGGTTTCCCGGCGGCCGACCGACGACACGCGCGGATAGTCGCCATAGAGTGCCAGACAGAGCGCATCGAGGATGGTCGACTTCCCGGCGCCGGTCTCGCCGGTGATGGCGAAGAGACCGGAACCGGCCAGCGGACCGGCCGCAAGATCAATTTCGAACGGTGCTGCGAGGCTGGCCAGATTCGCCCCGCGGATCGTGAGAATACGCATCGCTCAGACCTCCGCGCACGCACGATGAAAGATATCGAGATGCGCGGCATCCGGCGCCTCGCCGCGCACGCGTTCGAAGGCCAGCTTGAACAAATCCGCGGGGTCTCGTTCCGCCAGCCGGATCAAAGGATCGGCAATCCCCGCCTCGCTCGGCGCATCTGGCAGGGCCGCGACGCGGGCATCGACGATGCGAACGGGGAAGTTCTCGGCAATGCGGTCGATCTCCTCGCGGAAACCGGATGGAAGCCCTTCGCGGGCGAGCCGGACCTGGACATAGGGTCGCTCGCCGAGGGCAAGATCCGGCGGGAGATCCAGCGCCGAAAGATGATCGCCCAACTCGGCCAGACGCATATCGCCGGCCTCCGGCAACCGAAGAAACCCGACCGGCCGATCGATCGGGATGTGTTCGGCCGCAACCTGTGTCCCATCGAGGGTGACAAGTGTCACGCCATGCCGATACGGTTGCTCGGTCGCCGATAGCGGGAACAGCGATCCGGAATAGCGGATTGTCTGGCGGCCGATGGCCTGCGCCTTGTGCAAATGGCCGAGCGCCACATAGCTCGCTTCCGCGGGGAACACATCATGCGGTACGGCGTGTTGACCGCCGACCAATATTCGACGCTCAGCACCTTCCGACTCGATGCCGCCGGCGACATGGAGATGCCCGGTCACAACAAACGGCAGACCGTCCATTTGCGGCCGCAATGTATCGACCAGTTCCCCGTAGAGGCTCCGCACACCGGCGATAACCGGCGAACCGGTCTCGCTCGCCAACCGCGCCATGTTCGGCAGGCAGGCCGCCGTCGGGTATGAGACGGCGAGGACATGAGCTGCCGGCGCACCTGTCGCATCCGCAATCGGCACGAGATGGCGTACCGCATCGATCTTCCCGTCAGATCGTCGGATATTTCCCAGAACCCGAATGTTGAAGGCTTCCAGCAAAGGACGCGGCGCCTCGAGACGGCCAGCCGCATCGTGATTGCCCGCCACGATCACGGTTGTCATGCGCGGTCGCGCCCGATTCAGTCGCACCAGCGTATCGTAAAGCAACTGCTGGGACTCGCCCGAAGGGTTCTGGCTGTCGAACACGTCGCCGGCGATGACGAGCGCGTCGATGTCGCGTTCGGCGATGATCGCCTCAATGCGCTCGAAGACCTTGCGGTGCTCGTATTCACGGGAGAAGCCGCGCAGCGTTTGGCCGATGTGCCAATCGGCCGTGTGAAGGATACGGATCATGATGCGTGACCTCGGCTACCGACTTCGTCTCTGGGCATCGCCTAAGGGGAATCAGAAGGTGGTGCGGGCGGTCGGAATCGAACCGACACTCCTCTCGGAACCGGATTTTGAGTCCGGCGCGTCTACCAGTTCCACCACGCCCGCAGCGGTCTCAACAGTGTCATCGGCCTTCGTATGGCCATTGACGCATCTGTGCAGCATCCACTGCGGTAAATGCCATAAGTCCGGGCGACTCGTCCAGTGCTTTGCTGGTGCGGTTTGCGCGCACAGTCCGGTTGCGTCCGACGCGCGGATTTGGCAGCTTGGCCGGATGATGAAACATATTCTCCTCTGGGGCGCCCTCGCGATGCTTGCGACTTCCGCGACCGCCGAAGAATTGCCGATCGGGCGCGTGTTCGACGCACCGGCTCTGAACGGTCCCGCACCCCGCGGCGTCGAACTATCGCCCGATGGCGCGTTCGTCACCTATCTGAAGCCCGAACCGAACGATCCGACGATGTTCGATCTCTGGGCGCGGCCCGTGAGGGGCGGCGAGCCGCGCCGCCTGATCGAGGGTGCGGCGATCGAGCCTCGGGATGCCGTGCTGACCGAAGTGGAAAAGAGCCGGCGCGAGCGGCAGCGGATCGCGGGCGATCACGGCGTGGTCGATTACAAATGGGATGAGACGGGCAAGACAATCCTGATTCCGGCCGGCGGAAATCTCTATCTCGCCGATGCCGCGACCGGCACCGTCAAAAAGCTGGGCGATACCGGCGGCGGCGCCACGGATGCCCGGATCAGTCCCAAGGGCGGCTACGTCACCTATGTCCGCGACCAAAATCTGCACGTGCTCGACCTCAAGACCGGCGAGGATCGCCGCCTCACCAGCGAGGGCGGCGAGGCGATCTCGTTCGGTGCGGCAGAGTTCGTCGCCCAGGAAGAGATGGATCGCTATACCGGCTATTGGACCGCACCGGGCGACGATCGGATCGCCTTCACCCGCATCGATGAATCCCAGGTCGATATCGTACCCCGCTTCGAGATCGGGGCCGAGGGCGCCGCGGTGGTCAATCAGCGCTATCCGCGCGCCGGGCGCCCCAACGCCAAAATCGAACTTTTCGTGACCGCACTGACCGGCGGGAAGCCGGTCAAGGTCGATCTCGGGCCGGAAACCGACATTTATCTGGCGCGGGTCGACTGGGCGAAGGACGGCAAGACGCTCTATGTCCAGCGCGAAAGCCGCGATCAGACGCGGCTGGACCTGCTGGCCGTCGATCCGGCGACCGGCACCGCCAAGGCGATCGTCAGCGAAACGCGCAAACCCTGGATCAATCTCGACGACACGTTCACACCGCTTAAGGACGGCAATTTCATCTGGGGGTCCGAACGCACCGGCTTTCACCATCTCTATCTCTACCGG
>JAXDMU010000489.1:0-3427 GCA_034665905.1 Aliidongia sp.
ATGTATATCGTCAGTCGGAGTTGGTCAAGGTTCGCATCGGGATGGGCTGCGCCAGGCCCCGAATTCGCGGCAAAGCGTATTGTCTCGACCGATGGCTGCATTGACTGTCCATTTGGTATCAAACTGATGATCGGGTTGCAGTTTGGTTGAGATTGTTGAAATCCTCGGGCGAAGCGAGCAGGGACGTACCCGTCCCTGCGTAAAAGGTCGCGGTGCGTTGCGCCGCAGCCAGCTTTGCGAGTGGACGGTGGGGCATTTGGCGCGCGCGTTGCGACTCCCGATCGCGGATTTTGCGATTGTTGAGGTGCCTGCGGCGCTCCTCAAGCTGAACATGCCGCATCTCGATCTTGGTGATCTGGGAGTCGGGCCTGCCTTCGGGTCCGTTTGCGTTCCAAGCGCGTCGGAATTCTCAATCGGCGACCTTGGCAACGTGTCGGATGCGGAGGGACGCGACATTCTGATGTTTGACTGGTGGGTACGAAATGACGACCGGACTTTGACCGCGAAGGGCGGCAATCCGAATCTTTTGTGGGATACGCCAAATCGTAAAGTGGTCGTGATCGATCATAATCTCGCCTTCAATCCGGAGTTCGACCGGCGTTCGTTTTTAGAGCTTCACGTATTTGCAACTCAACGTGACGCAATATGGACCGACTTAGACGAAATGGCACGGCGTCAAAAGCGGCTCTTGGACGCACTACCGGTTTTTGATCAGGCGTGCGATAACGCACCTGAGCAATGGTCGTTCGCCGATGATGATTGCGGCGTACCGGCCGATTTCGATCGCGCACTGGCCAGGGACGTCCTTGAGCAATGCGCCCGGTGGGATTTTTGGAAGATCGAACCGTGAAGTACGCATGCCAATATGCCATCATCCAGTTCCTCCCGTTCGTCGAAACCGGCGAATTTGCGAATGTGGGAGTGGTTTTGGTGTGCCCGGACACGGGCTACTTCGATTTTGCCGTGGACCGCCGAGGATGGGGGCACATCAGCGAGTTCTTTTTTCCGCTCGATCGACCGATTTATACGGCGGCGATCGAGCGGCTGAACGATGATCTGGACCGTATCAAGGCATTAACCAAGGGTTACTTGCCCGGTGGGGAATTAGAGGCGCGCTGGATCGAACTGGGGCGTCGCCGGGACGGAATCGTTCGATACGCACCGGCTCGGGCGATCCTCGCCGATGATCCGGCCAAGGCGCTCGCTGACCTGTTCGCCCGGTATGTCGAGCGGAACTTCGTAACGGCGGAATACCCGGAGACGCTCCTCGAGAGGACCGTTCGTGGCGCGCTCATCGGCGCCGATCTTGCGGGGCAGTTTAAGAACGTTCCACTTGGACCCGACTATTTTCGAATTCGTCTGCCGTTCGTCCAGATGGATGGTGACTATCCGGTGAAGGCAATCAAGCCACTCTTCCTCGCCCATGACGAACCGAAGAACATACTGCTCCATGGCGGCGCCTGGCGGGACCGACTACTTCGCCTCAAGAAACATCGTTGTCTTCCAGACAAGGTTCTGATCCCCTCAAATCGCCCCACGACGGACGATCTGAGAGCGAAGGCGTATCAGGACATCTGCGTGGAACTTGAGAATGAGGGGTTTGAGGTTAGCCAGATCAGCGATCTTAGTCGGATTACCGGTTTTGCCAGGAGCGAGCCGACCCGCTCGTAGGCAAAGATGATATCCGGGTCGAGTGGGATGGCTCCCGGCTCCGACCCGGCCGGCCTCGCCTACCGTGTCTTGACGAACGATCGGCCCAGCGCCTTGGGCGCCCGTGCGGTGCCGACGAAGCCGGCCAGCAGGATCACGGTCAGCAGATACGGCAACGCCTCGATGAATTGCACCGGCGCGGTTCCGACCAGCGGCAGGGACACGCCTTGCAGCCGGGCTTGCAGCGCATCGGTGAGGGCAAAGAGCAGGCAGGCGCCGCACGTCGGCAGCGGTCGCCATTTGCCGGCGATGAGGGCGGCCAGCGCCAGATAGCCGCGGCCGGCAACCATGTCGCGGGTGAAACCGGCGCCCTGGGCGATCGAGAGATAGGCGCCGGCGATGCCGCTGAGCGCCCCGCAAATCGCCAGGGCCAGATAGCGCAGCCGTGCCACCGACAGGCCGGCGGCATCGACCGCATGCGGGTTCTCGCCGGCCGCGCGCAGCCGCAGCCCGAAGCGCGTCGCATAGAGCAGCCAGACCAGCAGCGGCAGCAGTGCCGCCGTGCCGTAAACCAGGAGATTATGTCCGCCGGGCAGGGCCACCGGCATGAAACGCGCGGCCGGTGCCAGGTCCGGCGTCTGCTCGCCTTCGCCGAACCAGGCGAGCGCCAGCACCGGCGTCAGCCCGGCGACCAGAATGTTGAGGGCGATGCCCGAGATCACCTGATCGCCACCCAGGCTGATGGCGGCGTAGCCATGCACAAGGGCGACCGCGATCGCGGCCAGCATCGCCGCCGCCAGCGCCAGCCAGGGCGAGCCGGTCGCGGCGGCAACTGCGGCAGCGGCGAAGGCGCCGGCCAGCATCAGCCCTTCGAGTCCGAGCGCGGCTATGCCGGCCCGCTCGGAAAACAGCCCGCCCAATGCGGCCAGGATCAGCGGAATCGCCAACCGGATCGTCGATGCCAGCACCGACAGAAGATCGAGGAGCGTCATGGCCGGCGCCACAACCACGCCACCGGCCGGCACCAAAGCTGTTCCAGCGCACCGCAGAACAGGATGACCAGCCCATCCATGACGACGACGATGTCGCGCGTGACCTGCGGATAGTCGAAGGAAAGTTCCGCCCCGCCCTGATAGAGCGCCCCGAACAGGATCGCCGCCGGCACGATGCCGAGCGCGTGGTTGCGCGCGAGCAGTGCCACGACGATGCCGACGAAGCCGGCCCCGGCCGTGAAGCCCAGCACCAGCCGATGCTGGGCGCCCATCGCCTCGTTGATCCCGATCATCCCGGCGCAGGCGCCGCCCAGGCAGACCGCCAGCACCGCCAGCGCCCCGGCCGGGATCGCGGCATAGCGGGCCGCCGCGGGGCTCTGGCCGGCGGCGCGAATCTCATAGCCCAGGATGGTCCGGTGAATCAGTCCCCAGGCCAGAAGGGCCGCGGCGAGCGCCAGAAGCAGCGAGAGATTGAGTGGCGAGCCGGCCGCACCGGGCAACGCCAGCGACGGGGCAAACCCCGCGGTCTCCGGCGAGGGGTCGCCCGGCGCGCGGATGACATCGACCAGCATCCAGGTCAGCAGCTTGGACGCCAGGAAATTGAACATGATGGTGGTGATGACGATATGGCTGCCGCGCCGGACCTGAAGCAGCGCCGGTACCAGCGCCCAGGCCGCCCCGCCCAGCAGCGCCGCCGCACTGGCGAGCGGCAGGGCGGCCCACCACGGCCAGCCGGGCAGGTTCAGGCAGACCAGCGCGACCAGTAACCCGCCGAGCATCGCCTG
>JAXDMU010000490.1:0-9588 GCA_034665905.1 Aliidongia sp.
TTGAATTGGGTCATTTTCAAGATAGCGCACCTTCCCGCCGTCGTCAGATTATCCGGCCATGGCCTGCTCTTCGACCGGCCCACCCTGCCATTGCGGCCCCACGGCCGAATCGCCCTGCGTGCTGTAAAGAAATGCAGCAAGTCCCGAAATCGTTCGGTGTTTTAGAAGCAATTTTGCCGGAATTGGAAGACCTTCTCGATTTGCTCGTGCGGCAATTTGGAAAAAGTGAATGGAATCCGCCCCTAGATCCAAAAGATCGTCATGAATTCCGATGCATTCCACCTTGAGAACGTCAATCCATATATCCCGAATTTTGGTTTCGAGCGAATTGGCCGGTTGATCTTGGTCGCTGGATACCGGCATTTCTTCGGGTGCCGGCAAAGCTGCTCGGTCGAGTTTCCCGTTGGCCGACAGCGGTAGCGCTTCAAGCGTTACCCAACTCGACGGCACCATGTAATCCGGCAACTCGACCGCCAGCGCCGCGCGGATCGGCCCGGCGGCAAAGTGCGCCGGACTCTGCGGCACGACATAGCCGACCAGTTGCGGGACGCCGGACAGCCCGTCGCGCAAACCCACCGCGCAGGCGGCGACACCGGGCAGCAATCCGATCGCGGTTTCGATCTCGCCCAGCTCAATGCGGAATCCGCGCAGTTTCACCTGATGATCCATCCGCCCTTCAAGCAGAATGCTGCCATCGGCCAGCCGCCGTGCCCGATCGCCCGTCCGGTAAAGCCGCGGCGACGGGGCGTCGAACGGGTTGGCGATGAATTTTTCGAGCGTGAGTTCAGGTGATTTGAAGTAACCACGTGCCAGCCCTTCGCCGCCGATATGCAATTGGCCGGGCACGCCGATCGGCACCGGGCGGTCGAGACCATCGAGAATGTAGAACTGCGTATTGGCGACCGGTGCGCCGATGGCGATCCGCCCCGTCCCCGCGGTGATTTCGGCGCAAGACGACCAGACCGTCGTTTCCGTCGGGCCGTACATGTTCCAGAGCCGGCCGCCGGTCTGAAGCAGACGGGTCGCCAGATCGGGCGGCAACGCCTCGCCGCCGCACAGCATCCTGAATCCCGGTGCCGCGGTAAAGCCGGCTTCCAACAGCAGGCGCCAACTGGCCGGGGTTCCCTGCATCATCGTCGCGTGATTGTCGGCCAGCGTGCGGGCCAGCTTGAAACCGTCCCTCACCGCCTCATCGTCGGCGATCGTGACCCGTCCGCCGGTGATGAGCGGCAGAAACAATTCCAGCGCGGCGATGTCGAAGGCAATCGTGGTGATTGCCAGCATGGTGTCTTCGGGACCGAAACCCGGCGTTTGGGCCATGCTGGTCAGCAGATTGACCAGTGCCCGGTGCGAAATCTCGACACCCTTCGGACGCCCGGTCGAGCCGGAGGTGTAGATCACATAGACCAGTTGGTCGGACGTCCGATCGATCGCGGGCGGCATTGCCGGAAGTCCGGCCTCCTCGCCCGCCGGAAGGGGCGAGATGATTGCGGTACCGGACGACACGAGGCCGGCCATCGCGGAATCGTTGGTCATAAGGGCGTGGACCCCAGCCTCGGCAAGAATGAGGCGCTTTCTTTCATCGGGATGATGCGGGTCGAGCGGTACGTAGGCACAGCCGGCCTTCGCCACGCCCAGCAACGCCACCAGCATTTCGGTCGATCGCTCCAGGCAGACCCCGATCAGGCTGCCGCGTGCAACCCGCGCCAGAATGCGATGGGCCGCACGATTGGCTGCCTCGTCCAATTCGCGATAATCCATGTCGTGGCCGGCGAAAGTGACCGCAATCCGCTCGGGGTGAAGTCGGGCTTGCTCGGCGATCAGTTGATCGAAGCAGGAATCCATCGGGAAGGGCCGACGGGTCCGGTTGAGTTCGGTCAGTTGCCAATCGAGTTCGGCCGGCGGCAGGATCTCGATGTCGGACACCGGAAGGTCGGCACCGAGCGCAAACGAGCGCAGGATGGTTTCGTAATATCCCAGCCAGCGATCGATCGTCACCGCATCCCACAGATCCGTGTTGAAATCGCAATCGAGCCGCAGACCCTGTTTGGATTCGATAATGTTCAGGAAAATGTCGAAATTGACGAATGCCTTGGGATTGGGCCGAACCTCGACGGTCAGATCGGGCAGGTCGAGCCGCTCCGACAGCCGCTCCAGATTGAACTGAATCTCGGTCAGCGGCAGCCGGTTCATGTCGCGCGCCAGGGCGAGCTTTCGCACCAGCGTGCCGAACGTGTAGTTTTGGTGCTCATAGACTTCGAGAACTTCGCTCGCCGCCTTGGTCAGATGTTCCGCCAAACTCGTCTGCGACGCCCATGCCCCGCGGATCGGCAGGAAATTGACGCAATGGCCGACCAGCGGCGCGTCGTCCTCGATCAGCGATTGCCCAGCGGTCGGAATGCCGACGATCACTTCGGCCTGATCGGCCAGCCGGCCCATGAGCGTTTCGAACGCGGCCAGCAGCACGACGAACAGCGTGCATTTGCGCGCGGCCCCCGCACTCTTCACCGCCTGGTGCAGCGGCGCATCGATCCGCCGGGAAATGCTGGCACCGTTGAAGGATCTGACGGCCGGGCGCGGCCGGTCGGTCGGCAGATCGAGCGGCACCGGCTTTTGCGCGAATTTCGCCAGCCAGTAGGCTTCGGTCGCAACCCGGTCCTGATCTGCGGCCGCCTTCAGCGCATAATCGCTGAAGCTGAGCGGTACCGCCAAATCCGGTTGCCGGCCGGAAACCTGGGCGGCATAGATCTCCGCCAGTTCGCCGATGATGACATTGATCGACCAGCCATCGCAGACGATGTGATGCGCCGTCAAAATCAACGCGTGCCGGTTGGCATCCAGCCGGACCAGTGCCGCCCGGAACACCGGACCATTGACGAGATCGAGCGGGGTGCGCGCATCCCGGTCGATGAGTTCGCCCAGCCGCGCTTCCGCATCCGGGCCGGCCAGATCATGGCAGGCCAGGTCGCAAGGGCTGGGGGCCGCGACGCGGAACCATTCGCCGGTCGCACCGAAGCGCACACGCAACGATTCATGGCGGGCCGTGACCTGATCGAGTGCCACCTGCAAAGCGCGCTTATCAAGCATGCCATCAAGGCTGAGTGTCACCGATTCATTGAAGGCGCAGGACGCGTCGTCGCCCAGTTGGGCCGACAGCCAGATCTCGGTCTGACTTTCGGTCAGGGGGATCTGCCGGTCGGCGGCCGCAAGGACAGGGACGGTCGGCGCGTGGAAAACCCCGACCGCCGCGAGTTCGGCCAGAGAGGCATCGAACGCCTCGACAATGGCATCGATATCGGCGTCGGAATGCGCGGTGGTCAGGAAGCAGGGAAAGCCATCCTGGATATGGATGCCGCGATAGCGCAGATGATGGAACAGCAGGCTCGCCAGCGGATGTTCCGAGCCGAGATTGAAGTAGAAGAAGCTTGAAAAGTTTTCGATCGAGGCGGCCACGCCATAGGTCCGGAACAGGCCACCCAGGCGTTCGACCAACCCCGCGGCCCGCGTGCCGAGCCGCTCCTGGAGGGCGACTCCCTCGGTCTTCAGATGATTCAGCACGGCCCAGGTGGCGGCGAGCGTCAGAGGATGGCGCACGAAAGTGCCAGCGAAGAACGTCACCGCCGCCTCGGGTACCGAAGCATCGCCATAATTCCAGCTACCACCATCGAGCGCATCCATGAACGCGGCCTTACCGGCCAGGATGCCGATCGGCATTCCGCCACCAACGACCTTGCCGTAAGTCGCCATGTCGGCCCGGATGCCGAGCACAGCCTGCATGCCACCTGGATGGGTGCGGAAACCGGTCACGACCTCGTCCATGATGAACGCCGTGCCCGACGCCTCGGTGATGTCGCGGATCGTCTTGAGAAACTCGGTCGGGCAGAGTGCCGGGTGGCGGCTCTGCACCGGCTCGACGACGATGGCGGCCAGTTCCTCGGCGTGGGCACGGATCCAGGCGAGCGCTTCGGGGGTCGCATAATCCAGCACGACCATGTTGCTGACCGCCGAGTCCGGGATGCCCGGCGCCACCGGCAGCGAGCGCGGCTCGGGGCTGGAGCGGGCGATGCCTTTGAGCAGCACCTCGTCGAACTGCCCGTGATAGGCGCCGTTGAACACCACGACCTTGGTGCGGCCGGTCACGGCGCGGGCGATGCGCAACGCCGCCATCACCGCTTCCGACCCGGTGTTGCAGAACGTCATCCGCTCGTTGCCGGTCAGTTCGCGGAACAGCTCGGCGATCCGGCCGGCCAGTTCGGCCTGGGGTCCGATGGCAAAGCCGCGCTCCAGTTGCTCGCTCACCGCCTGCACGACGAAATCGGGCGCGTGGCCGAAGGCGGTCTGGCCGTAGCCATTCACCAGATCGATATATTCGTTACCATCGACATCCCAGATCTTCGAGCCCTTGGACCGCGCGCAGACGATCGGATAGACCATCTCTTTCCAGTCCAGCCGGAACCCGGCCGCGGCGCGTGGGTCCGCCAAAGACGACCGAAATTCTTCGGTCAGGCGCTTGGAGCCCTGGCTCTTTTGCGCATAGCGCACGATAAGCGCATCGAGATGCGCGCGCTGGGCCGGGGTCGCCTCGGCCGCGGCCGATTTGGCCCCGGTGCGGTAGACCTGAAAGCGCGAGGGTGTGGCGTCGTCGGCCACCGGCGCGGCCGGCGGAACCGGTGCTGCGACGATGGCAACGCTCGCGGCTGCCGGCATGCCGACTTGCCGGAGCGTGTCGAGCTGCCGGTCGAACAATTCCTTCATGACATTCATCTGATCGCGGAACAGCGTCTCGATCCCGCTTCCGCCTTGCACCGGGAGGGCGGCAGCCGCGGCACGCGTGCTCGCGGCCATCGGTGCGACGACCGGGGTCGCGGGCTTCGCCGGGGCCGGCATGCGTGGGGCCAGGAAGAGCGCCAATTGCTCGATGGTCGATTGCTCGCCCAGCAATTGCCGGAAGCTGATCTTGACCTTGGTCTGATTTTGCAGCCGCTGCGCCACCTGCCCGAGGAACAGGGAGTCGAAGCCCATTTCGAGGAAGCTCATCGCGGGATCGACTTGCGCCATCGACTCGCCGGACAATTCTTCCAGGGCCGTCGTAACGAGTTGGCGTGCCGCGTCGGGTACGGCGGGCATCGGGGACAGGGCTGGCGTGTCGCGCATGATCGGTTTCGGTTCCTCTAAAGGAGCGGTCGGGATCGCGTCATCGGCGCCGGCACGGGCCGGCGGATCGATCCAGTGGCGGGTTCGCTGGAAGGGATAGGTCGGCAGGGAAATTCGCCCGCCCTGGCCGCCGCGGATCGCGGTGAAATCGAGATCGAATCCGAATGCCCAGAGATTGCCCGCGGCGGTCAAAAGCGCTCGCCGGCTGTCGAGCTGCGCTTCAGGTTCCGGCAGCGATGCGACGACACGAGGCTGAAGCTCGCGGAAGGTCTGGGACGCGAGGTTGGTCAAAACCGTGCCGGGACCGATTTCGACCAGAACCGGCCGGAACCGTTCGAACAGCGTGGTAAGTGCGGCATGAAACAGCACGGGTTTGCGGGCATGACCGGCCCAGTAATCGGGCGAAATCACGTCGTCCGACTCGATCCAGCGTCCGGTCACCGTGGACACATAGGGAAAGCGCGGCGGCGACAGGGCGACACCCGCAACCACCTGGCGGAGCGCATGCACCATCGGATCCATCATTGCCGAATGGAAGGCATGCGAGGTCGCGAGTCGGCGGCAGAAAACGCCCTTGGTCCCGAGCAGCGTTTCGAATGCCTCGATCACGTCGATCGGCCCGGCCACGACCGACAAGGCCGGCCCGTTGATCGCCGCGACCGAGAGTTGCGGCGGCAACTGCGCCTCGATCTCCGCCGGGGCGAGCCGAACCGCGAGCATCGCCCCGCGCGGCAGATCCTGCATCAGCCGACCGCGCGCCGCGACGATGCGCAGCGCATCCTCCAGCGAAAAGACCCCGGCCAGGCAGGCAACCGCAAACTCGCCGATGCTGTGACCGATCATCGTGTCGGGTTTCAGGCCCCAGCTCAGCCAAAGCTGCGCCAGCGCATATTCGACGGTGAAGATCGTCGGCTGCGCCACCGCCGTCGCCATCAGCCGTTCCGCCGCACCCGGCGATGTGTCTCGATAGAGCGCGGTTCGAATGTCGAGGCCGGTCAAGGGGAGCAGGATGTCCGCGCACCGATCGACCGCGCGCCGGAACACCGGTTCGCTCTGATAGAGCGCTTGGCCCATCTGTGGCGTTTGCGCGCCCTGCCCCGGGAAGAGAAAGGCTATGCACGGCGTCTCGGCACTCTCGGCGCAGGCACTCGGCGAGAGAGTCGCATCGCCCAACTGCGCCAGGGCATCGCCCCGGTCGGCGCAAACCAGTGACAGGCGGTGCTTGAACCGCCGCCGGCCCTGGAGCGTCGCCGCGATGTCGGCGAGCGGCGTTTCGGGATGAAGGCGCAGATGCTCGCCGAGCCTCAGACGCGCCTCGGCGACGGCGGCTTGCGTGCGGGCCGACAGCACCAAAAGCTGCGGTTCGCCGCTGTCGTCCGAAACCGATGCCGGCGGCGCTTCCTCGAGCACGACATGGACATTGGTGCCGCCGACGCCGAACGAACTGACGCCGGCATAGCGCGGCCGGTCGCCCGTGGGCCAGGGCGTCAGGGCGGTATTGACGAAAAACGGCGAGGCCGCGAAATCGATCTGCGGGTTCGGTGTCTGGAAATGCAAACTCGGCGGCAGGACGCCTCGTTTCAACGCCAGCGCCGTCTTGATCAGCCCGGTCACGCCGGCCGCCGCATCGAGGTGGCCGACATTGGTCTTGGCCGATCCGACCGCACAGAACTGGCGCGCATCCGTCGTCCGGCGGAACGCCTTGGTCAGGCCGGCGATTTCGATCGGATCGCCGAGCGGCGTCGCCGTACCGTGGCATTCGACATAGGAGATGTCGCGCGCCTCGACACCGGCCAGCGCCTGCGCCTGTTCGATCACGGCCGCCTGACCGTCGGCGCTGGGCGCGGTGAAGCCGATCTTGGCGGCACCATCATTGTTCATGCCGACGCCGCGGATCACGGCGTAGATCCGATCGCCATCGGCCAGCGCATCTTCCAGCCGCTTCAGCAGGACAATACCGGCCCCGCTGCCGAACACCGTGCCGCTGGCCGCGGCATCGAAGGTCCGGCAATGGCCGTCGCCCGAGGCGAGCCCGCCTTCCTGATGCATGTAGCCGCGCTGCTGCGGAAAGGTGACGGAGACACCGCCGGCCAGTGCCATGTCGCTTTGATAGAGCAGCAGGCTCTGACACGCTTGCGCGACCGCGACCAGCGAGGTCGAGCACGCGGCCTGCACGGTCATCGCCGGCCCGGTCAGGCCAAGCTTGTAGGCGACACGCGTCGCCAGGAAGTCCTGCGCCCCGCCCAGCAGCATGGAATAGCAGCCGACCTGATAGCTGGTCGTGAAGGTCTCGATCGTCCGCCGGTCGGCGCAGACATTGTTGAGGAAATAGGTATTCATGCTGCATCCGGCGAAGACGCCGATTGCGCCCGGATAAGCCGCCGGGTCGTAGCCGCCATCCTCCAGCGCCTGCCAGCTACATTCCAGGAACACCCGGTGCTGCGGATCGGTCAGTGCCGCCTCATTGGCATGCATGCCGAAGAATTCGGCGTCGAACCGGTCAATCTCCTTGAGGATCGGGCGCGCCTTGACATAATTCGGCGACTGCCGTTCTTCGGCATCGAACCAGTCATCGAGATCGGCCTCGGCAAAGCGCGTGATCGACTCGACGCCCGCGCACAAATTCTGCCAGAATTCTTCGACCGTATCGGCACCGGGAAAACGTCCGGCCATGCCAATGATGGCGATGCCGGGGCCAAGCTCTTTCTCGACTTCAGTCATGACAGGTGGATTCCCCGTGAGAGGCGCGCACGCGAAAGCAACGCGTTGCGCTTGGTCGCAATATCCCGGTGCGGTGGCGATTCGGCGATGCGCGCGGCCGGCTGCTCCAGCCAGCGGACGAGCGCTCGGACGGTCGAATAGGAGAACAGCTCGACCAGCGGCAGGGTGCGGCCGAAAGCGTTTTCCAATGCGGCATGAACGCTCATCAACTGAAGCGACGTGCCGCCAAGATCGAAGAAATTATCGTCCGGCCCAAAGGCCGCGGTGCCCAGCGCCTGCTGCCAAGCCGCGACGATTTTCTGCGCCGCATCGCCCGGCGGCATGACCGTGCCGGGCGTCGGCCGCTCGGCCCGCCGGGCGAGCGCCAGCCGGTCGAGCTTGCCGGTCGGCGACAACGGCAATTCCGGCAATATTTCCAGGTAGCCCGGCATCATGTAGTCGGGCAGCTCGGCGGCGAGGAACCGGCGCAGCGCATCCGTGCCGGTGTCGTCCGGTCGGTTGGCGGTCGCAAACAGCGCGATCCGGGCGGCACCGGTCGCACTCTTCATGACCATGCTGGCGACATCGGCCACCAGACCGCTGCGCCGCGCCGTCGCCTCGATCTCATCCAGCTCGACCCGCTTGCCGTTGATCTTGATCTGACGATCGGCGCGACCCAGAAACTCCAGATTGCCGTCCGGTCGGCGACGGACGCGATCACCGGTACGATAGAGCCGCGCCAGACCGCGCGCATCGAACGGGTCGCGGATGAATTTCTCCGCGTTGAGTTCGGGCCGATTGAGGTAGCCCAGCGAGAGACCGAGGCCGCCGACATGGAGTTCGCCGGTTTCGCCGTCCGTGACCGGGCTGCCTGCCTCATCGAGAACATAGATCGTGGTGCCGGCGATGGCGGTCCCGATCGGAACGCTGTCGATATAGGCGGCCGGATCGGCCGGCACGGTATAGCAGCAGGTAAAAGTCGTGTTCTCGGTCGGGCCGTAGCCATTAATCAGGCGGCAATCCGGTGCCGCTTCGCGCATACGGCGAACATGCTCGGGCGACAAGACATCGCCGCCCGACAAAAGCTGCCGCAGGGGCTTCAGCGCGTCGAGCCGATGGTCGACCATCAGATGGAAGAGCCCGGCGGTCAGCCACAGCGTGGTGACGCCGAACCGGTCGATCGCCTGGGCGATATCGTCGAGCGAGGCCCGCCCGCCGGGCGGCAGCGCCAGCGTGCCGCCATTGAGCAGCGCGCCCCAGATTTCGAAGGTCGAGGCATCGAACGCCAGCGGCGCCTGCTGAAGAAACACCTCGTCTTCGGCAAAGCCCGCGTAGGTTGTATTTGTGACTAACCGTGCGATCGCACGGTGCGGCACCATCACGCCCTTGGGCCGGCCGGTCGAACCCGAGGTGTACATGACATAGGCGAGATCCTCGGGCGTTACCGCCGCATCGCCGGAATAGCCGTCGGATGCGGCATGATCGAGCAGATCCTCGATAATCAGCGCCGCCCCGGTCCAGGATGCTTCATCTTTGCGCAGCGCGTATTGTGCGCGCGACAGCAGCATGATGGCGGGCGCGCTGTCCTGCCGGATGAAATTCAGCGTGTTCTCCGGATAGGACGGATCGAACGGAACATAGGCCGCACCGACCTGAAGGATGGCGAGAAGCGACGCGATCGCACCGGGCGACGACTCGCTGCACAGGCCGACCAACTCACCGCGCCCGATCGAC
>JAXDMU010000491.1:0-3754 GCA_034665905.1 Aliidongia sp.
GGCGGCGAAACCGGCGGAGAGAGATCATGACCGAGACCGATTGGCGCGAAACCGGCGTGCGCGTTATCCCCGGCAACCAACTCGACCCCAACACCGCGCAAACGCCGGGCATGAACCGCGCCGCCGCAGTGAATTACGCACGCGTCGGTGCCGAGAAACTCTGGGCCGGCACCGTCACGATCCACCCCAACGCCAAGACCGGCGCCCACCATCACGGCCCGATCGAAAGCGTCATCTATGTCGTGCGCGGCAAGGCCCGGATGCGCTGGGGCGAGAAACTCGAATTTACCGCCGAGGCGGGCCCAGGCGATTTCATCTATGTCCCGCCCTTCGTGCCGCACCAGGAAATCAACGCCGATCCGGGCGAACCGCTCGATTGCGTACTGATGCGCAGCGGCCAGGAACCGGTCGTGGTCAATCTGGATATCGAGCCGGCGGAAGCGCCGGAGGCGGTGTACTGGGTCGATCCGCTGCATCCGCATCCGCATGGGTAGGTGGGCGGTGTCTTTGCGTTGCGTGTTGGCGGCCGGCGGTGGTGCCGTCGCGACAAACCTTGAAGCGCGAGGCTCATAAAAGTACATAAGGGGGGCAGGAATTCCTGTGAGCGACTTGCCCGGCCGCGTGTTTGGCAAGCGCCGTGGTCACCCAAAGGCTGACTCTGCGCTTCTGATACGGCTTATGATAGCGACAGGCTGCGTAAGTTTCTCATCGACCGCGGCACCAAACCTGTCATCCGATCCAAAACGCGCAAGCGACGGTCGGGATAACCTGTGGTAAGCGGGGGCGTAACCCCGGGATCGGTTGAGAGCTGCATCGTGCGGGACTGGCATGCCGAACAGGAGCGGGACCGGCGCGAGAGGGAAACCTTTCGGCGTATCCATAGACTCGTCAAGCGGGGTTATCGGCCAGACTGGGACGTGCAGGACGTTGAGGACGCAATTTCGTTCGAACATCTGGGCCAGAGGGAGCGTCAGGGGCCAACCATTATTCTCGACCCGGACGGCAAGATTGTCGCCACGTCGCTATTCAGAGCGAAGCTGCGTCCGGCTGCTCCGAGTGACGGCGACCGAATCTATAACGATGATTCTGGCGATGGGCTCGCATTCGATACATGGCTGCAAACTATAGCTCAGCCGACATGGCGCGAGCGTTCGGCGCCCGATCGCGGGCGGTTCATCTGGCAGCCACTAATCACGGTGGCGGTTTTAGGAGCGCTCTGGCTCTTTGGGGCCGGTGTGTCGAACGCTCTATCTGCGCTCTGGCAATGGCTATTCGGCCACTCCACTTAAGGTTATAGAGTGGTCAACATTGCGCGATTCTCAGGGGATGACCATGAGCGATGATGAACGCCTCGTGCGTCCGGTGCGGCAGCGCCGAAGCGCCGATCCGACGGGCTCCAGTTTCGATCTTATTAAGACGTCAGTCCATTGCCCCCACTGCGGCCGGGACGGTCTGCAGCCGCTGCGTGAACTCGTTGTGAACGACGATGCTGAATGTCCGTACTGTGGCAGGACAATCGACATTGGTGATGCCGATAGCAAGAGGCGATTTGCGGAAGAAGCTAAAATTCATAAAAATATCAACCCTATTAGATGATCTGGGATTTTCATGCCCAGCAAGGATCGCGATCAACCCTCGGTCAGCGGAAAGTGGCAGGCCACCTCCCGCCCCTCCCCAACCGCCTGCGCCACCGGCACCACCCTCCGGCAAATCGCCTGCGCCTGCGGACAGCGCGGATGGAAGGCGCAGCCGGGCGGCGGGGCGAAGGGGCTGGGCAGTTCGCCGCTCAAGGTCCGGCGCGGCTGGCGGCGTTCCGGGTCGATCACCGGGGCGGACGCGATCAGTCCGGCCGCGTAGGGGTGCGCCGGGCGGTTGAAGATCGTTCGCGTCGGCCCGGTCTCGACGATCCGGCCGAGATAGAGCACGGCGAGGCGGTCACTGACCCGGCGGATCACCGACAGATCGTGGCTGACCAGCAGCAGGCCGGGACGCGGGCGTAGGCCGATCAGCAGATTGAGCATCTCGCCCTGGACCGAAATATCGAGGCCGGCGGTCGGTTCGTCCGCCACCAGCAGCTCGGGCGTCAGCACCAGCGCACGGGCCAGTGCCACGCGCTTGGCCTGGCCCCCGGAGAGTTCATGGGGATAACGGTCGAGCAGATCGGCCAGGCCCAGCCGCTCGATCAGCGGTGGCATGCCTGAATCGGCGAGGCGATGAATCCGCAGCGGCTCGGCGATCAGCCGCGCCACGGTGAAGCGCGGCGAGAGTGACGCGGCGGCGTCCTGGAGCACGATCTGCGCCCGCCGCCGGAGCCGCAACCGCCCGGCCCGGTCGAGGGTGGCGAGGTCGTGACCCTCGATCGAAATCCGCCCGGCCGTGACCGGCACCAGCCCGATCAGCGCCTTCGCCAGCGAGGATTTGCCGCTGCCGCTTTCGCCGACCAGCCCGAGCGTCTCGCCCGCGGCCAGGGTCAGCGAGGCATCGGCGACGGCGGTGAGCCGGCCGAAGCGGATGGTGACATGCTCGGCCTCCAGCAGCGAGTTCATGCGAAATGACAGGCAGCACGCCGGCCGCCGACCAGATCGCGCAAGACCGGTGCCTCGACCCGGCAGCGCTCGGCGCAAAGCGGGCAGCGCGGCGCGAAGACGCAAGAATCGGCCGGGCCGGCGAGTCTCGGCACGGCGCCGGGGATGGTCGGCAGCGCGCCCGCGCCGCCATCGGCCTCGCACGCGATCAGCGCCTGGGTGTAGGGATGGCGCGGGGCGGCGAAGAGGGCCGCCACGGGTGCCGTCTCGACCAGCGTCCCGGCATAGAGCACGGCGACCTCGTCGCACAGCCGCAACACCAGCGCCAGACTGTGCGAGACGAAGATCATCGAGCCGTCGAAGCCGTCACGCAATTCCTCGAACAGCGCCATGATCTGGGCCGCGATCGTGACGTCGAGCGCGGTCACCGGCTCGTCGGCGATCAGCAATTCGGGCAGGGCGAGCAACGCCATGGCAATCAGCACGCGCTGGCGCAGACCGCCGGACAGTTCGTGCGGATAGGATGCGAGGCGGCGGTCCGGCTCGGCGATGCCGGTTCGGCGCAGCATCGCCGCCGCTCGCGCCCGCAATTCGGCGCGCGGCAAACCGGGAAAGCGCGCACGCTGCGCATCAATCAGCTGACTTTCCAGGGTGAAGACCGGGTTGAGCGCCGTCATCGGGTCCTGGAACACCATGGCAAGGCTCCGGCCGCGCAGCCGGGGCGCTTCGACGATGAGGTCGGCGCCGTCGAGCGTCATCCGGCCGGTCACGTGTGCGCCGTCCGGTAGCAGCCCCATGAGTGCCAGCACGAGGCTCGATTTGCCGCTGCCGCTTTCGCCGACCAGCCCCAGGATGCGGCCGCGCGCGAGCGACAGCGAAACCCGATCGAGCGCCCGCACCGTGCCGCTCCGGCCGGCATAATCGAGGCTCACCTGGTCGAGTTCGAGCCAACTCATGCCGCACGCCTCAGCCGCGGATCGATCGCGTCGCGCAGTGCCTCGCCCAGCAGGGTGAAGCCCAGCGTCATGATCGCCAGCACCGAAGCCGCCGCGATCACCGGGCCGGGCGAGCGGCCGAGCATGGCGTAGCCGTCGTTCAGCAACGTGCCCAGGCTGGCGAGCGGCGGCGGCACGCCCAGCCCGAGAAAGCTCAGGCCCGCCTCAAGCGTCACCACCACGGGCAAATCCATGCTGACCAGCACGATCAGCGTCCCCAGCATGTTCGGCAGC
>JAXDMU010000492.1:0-5329 GCA_034665905.1 Aliidongia sp.
AGCGCATCTCTATCGGCACATCGCCGGCACAACTTTCGTGCAAGCGTCCGAGCACACCTTGCTGGCGTAGCGTCTCGCGTTCGGCATCGAGTGCTGCGTTGGTGAGCGGCGACGAAGACGCTACGTAGAAGAATCCCTGACCATCGGTCGAAGCCGGTTGAAACAGCAATTTCACGGTCGTGATCGGGCTATCGAATCGGCTGATTTCGCGCGCGATGGCCGGAAGATTGGGCGCCCCTGGGCTCGTAAGTATCGGCGCCAGGGCCACGCTGATAATATGGCCCTGGTCGCGCACGCTGTTCATGAGCAATTGCCGCTTTTGCTGATCTGCGGCGCGGAACTGGTCGTAGAGAATGACCGGCACGACCAGGAAAATCAGGGCGAGCAATGCCGCCTTGGAGCCGAGCGACATGTGCGCCCGAACCCGCGATATCGGTCGTGCGTCAGGTTTCCGCGATCCACCGATAGCCGAATCCGGCATAGTTCCCGATGCCATCGAAATCGGGATCGATGTCCCGGAACTTCTTTCGGATACGTTTGATGAATGTTCTGACATTGGCACGGTACCCTTCGGTCCCATAGCCGGCGATGAAATCCTTGCCATGGACGAGATCATAAATGTCACGATACGGCACGTCCTGGCCGGCGCGAGCGGTCATTAATAGGACGATGTTGAATTCCGTCAGGGTAAGTTCCAACTCCGATGATTTCCAGTACGCCCGGCTGGTGTCGGTTCGCAAGGTCAAAGCGCCAAGTTCTATGGTGCCTTGGCCGTTGCTGGATGATTCTTGCGGCGACCGCTTGCCGCCTGCAATCAGACTGACGCGCTTCAACAGGATCGACAATCTTTTGGACTTGTCGATGAAGTCCACAGCGCCGCCTTCCAGTGCTGTCTCTTCATAGATATCGTCGCTGAGCACGGTCAGGAAAATGACCGGGATCTGAAGCTCGCGACGGCGTAGCTGCCGCAGCACTTCCAGCCCATCCATTCCCGGCATGCGCCAATCCAGCAACAGAACGTCGGCGCCGCCGCCGGCTTCAAAATATTTGAGCGTGTCGGCACCATTGGAAAAGCTTGTTACGGCGAATCCTTCGTCGATGAGATTGAGTCCCAGCGACTCGCGAAAGAAATCATCGTCATCAACGAGGAGAAGCCGCGTCGGCGCCAACGGGGCGCGTTCCCCCGGTGGATTGGAGAGCAAGGTGCCTGATGCAAGACTGGCGTCGCTGTTCGGTTCGATCATCGCCCTTCACTTCCGTGAAAAGAGCACGCAGAGCGCTGCTCTGTAGATCCCGGTAAAGCCAGATATCGAGGCTACAGGCGTCGTTGGCATAGTGCCAAACGACAGCCGGCGGCATGTCCCGGCGGGATTCGGGTTGCCCGAGACGGTACTCGATCGCGTCGGATTCAAGGCCGATGAGGTCATCTTGTGTATCCGGGTTTGAAGGGACGAGGTCCGGTATCGCTAAATGCGGGTCGTTCGACGCCGGCGGCCCCGGGCCGGCGGTGGCGGGGTTCGGTCCCCGGTAAGATGATGGTTGAGCATCGGCCTGCGATGATGCCTGCGGGGTCGGACTGGCGGGTTTCCGCTTGGGGAGAGGCGGCGGCTCCTCCGGTACCGATATGGCGGCGATCCGCGGCGGCGGTGACGACGGGGGCGGCACGGCCGGTTCGACGGTGGGCGCGCAAGCGGTCAACCCGCCCAGCAGTGCCGCCAGGAAAATGTTCCGCCCCAGAGTGCCGAGGGACAAACCAGCGGAGCGAACATCCGGCCCGCCAGCGGGCGAGACGCCCGCCCCACTCGGGCCGCCTGGAGTGGAAATGGAAATCGCCAGGTGACTGATGCGCATCGATCGTCGACTTAACCGTGGCGTTACAGCACGGCGCCACACCTGCGCCGGGCTGCCGCCGCGAAGGCGCGGAAAAATGGCTCCGGGGGTCGGATTCGAACCGACGACCGATCGGTTAACAGCCGATTGCTCTACCGCTGAGCTACCCCGGAATGGTCGTGCGCCGTTCAGCGCCAGCGGGTTATAGCGATAGGACTGCGCAGGACCAAGAAAATTATCTGACATAGAGAACCACGCAAGGATGCATGGCTGAGCAAACGCTGGATTTAACATGAAGTTCCGAAAAGAAGGGATGGTTCCGCCCCGATTTTGCCCCGCGTCCGATCGACCCCGTCCGCTGAATCGGGGGACCATGGTATGAAACGAGGGATTGGAGGCCGGACCGAGAATCGAACTCGGATACGAGGATTTGCAGTCCTCTGCATAGCCACTCTGCCATCCGGCCGGACGGGCGGCGATATAGGCATCAAATCGTAAATCGGTCAAGCGATCTCCGGGCGCGAAACAGGGGAATCGGGTGAACGGGAATTTGAGGAGTGCCCGCTCCACGTCATTTTGAAAGAATCAACCGACCAAGCCCATCGTCGTTGGGACAAGCAGTTTCATCGTCATGACCGGGTTTATCCTGGTCTTAACGGGTAAAGGGGGGTCATCGATGAAAATTGTGCGGCCTCAAGAAACCGCTTGCGGCGGATCGTGTCCGCCGGCCGCAGGCACGGCTTCGTCCGGCTTGTCGTCCGGGTCGCCCGGCCAATTGGCGAAGGGCGAGCCGGGTGCCTTGGTTCATGACGCGCTCGACCTTGCCCGTTCACGCGCCGAGCGGTGCTTGGCATAGACCGCCACCAGATCGGCGGCCGACTGGTCGGTCTGCCCCGGCTGCCCGGCGGCCACTTCCGATTCATGCTCGACCGCGCTGACCAGCTTCATGCCGACCCATGTGAGTTCGGCCAGCACCTCGAATTGCTTTGCCGTGCGCGCCTCGGCCGCCGCATCCGAGCAGCAGGCCCGGTTCTCCGGCCGATCCAGGGAAGGATCGTAGGCCGCGGACGAAGCCGCCTCGGTTATGGGGCGAGACTTGCGCGCCACTTCGCTAGCACCGGCTGCCCAAGCTCTCACCGAGCGATGACGACGTTTCGGCCCGCATTTTCACCGTGCTATGATCGGGGCGACCCGCGGGGCTTGCGCGGGGTGCGGAGTGCCTCATGACGATGGACATCAGTCCTCTTGAAAATGCGATTGCCCGCTTCGAGGAGGGGCTGGCCCGATACCATCGGGACATCACGGATACGCAGATTCGCGATGGTTTGATCCAGCGTTTCGAGTTCACGTACGAAATGGGTCACAAGACCCTCAAGCGCTATCTCGAATTCACCTCGCCCTCGCCGGGTGCATATGACGAGATGGCCTTCGCCGACCTGATCCGTTCGGCCAATGAGCAGGGCCTGCTGTCGGGTGATTGGCCGGCATGGCGTCGCTATCGCGGGATGCGGGGCAAAACCAGCCATACTTACGCCGAACAAGCGGCGCTGGAGGTCGTCGGCGGCTTACCGGATTTCCTCGCGGAGATCCGGTTTCTGCGCGATGAATTGAAGCGGCGGCTCGCATGATCGGGCAGGGCGCCGCCCTGCCGCCCATTGACATTCGCCCTGAGCATTGGACGATTGTGCGCGGCATCCTGGACAAGCATGTGCCGGGTTACGCGGTCTGGGCCTTCGGCTCGCGCGCCAGACACACGGCGCGGCAATATTCGGATCTCGACCTCGCCGTGATCACGGAGGCACCTCTGCCCGGCGCCGTCACTGCCGCCCTGGCGGAGGATTTCACCGAGTCGGACCTGCCCTGGAAGGTGGATGTGCTCGATTGGGCGACGACCGGCGCGGTGTTCCGGAAGATTGTCGAGCGGGACCGGATCGTGCTGCGCGATGCGGCTGAACGGGGGGATGGGGACGAGTGATTCAGGAGAAATGTAAGCTGTCGCCGTAATTTTCCGGGAGATGGCCGGAGCGATCAGACAGAACGCAGCGGCATTGGCGAAGGCTTTACCTCGCAATCCTGGGGAACGAGCTAAGGCAACCGTTCCAATAGCTTATAAGCAGGCGTAAAGCATCGTGTCGTACGACCAGTTGGTATGATGGCGGAGGAAGAGACGGTAGGATGGCGCCAACTCCGCGATCTGGTGCGGCAGGTCGAAGATATCGGACGGGCGGTGATAGGCCGCGATTGCCAGACCGGGTCGGTTCTCGCGGATCTGTTGCGCGGCACCGGCAAGTGCCGCGGATTCCGCGCCCTCAATGTCCAGCTTGAGTGCCGTGACACGATCGGCGACAATTCCGTCGATAGGCTTGGCCGCGACACTTACTGTGCCGGACTGCGACACCGCGCTGCCATGTCCGCCTCCGGCGGCGAATCGTAGAATTGCCGATTCCGACGATAGGGCGGCCTCAATACAGCGAATACGGGGGGTCTCACCGAATCGCGCCTGTAGACGACGGAAACTCTCCGGGTCCGGTTCGACGGCATAGATCTGGCGGTAACGACCACCGGTTCGGGCGAGAAAGGTTTCCACAGTATCGCCATCGAAAGCGCCACCGTCCACGAAGACATGATCATCGCGGACCGGATCGCCGAGCCAAGGCGGCATCGGGGCCATTTGGGTCAGAGACAGAGCCCGCTCGACATAGCGCCGATTAAGGGTAAGGCGAAAAAGGAGAATGGCGAAGAAGACCTCGCGGCTGGTGTCGTCGGCGAACAGCGACGCCATCTCCGGCCATTCGGTCCAGCGGTCGAGTACGGTCTCGGTCTGGCGATTATAGATCATACCAAGGACGCCGGTCATGGCGAACCCAGAGCGACGGAAGCTTTGCAACGGGCCGAGCAGCGGAATATCGAGCGAGGCACAGTGCGTGCGGAAATGGCTATCAGCCCCAATGCTTTCTGCCATCAGCAGGCCAACGAGCCGCGGATAACGCTGGCGCAGCGCTGGCAACGCGGCGTCGGTCTCGATACGCAGGCCATTCAGTTCCCCGCCAGCCGCGCGCTGGTCGATCGCACCGACCAGCTGCAAGTGTTCGGCTTGCGCGGCGAAATCTCGGGCGTAGGCCGAACCGGCGCCGAGCAGAACCAGTGGACGGGTTTCGATCTCAACATCGTGAGTCTCGGGGCTTTCGAACAGTCGGAAATCCGGGACGCTCGCATCCCGCCAGCGGGCGAGCAGCCTACCTGCCTCATCGCCCATATCGCTCATGGCCCTCACTCCCCCAGACAAGAGCCGTCACTCTCGGACGCCCACCCCACCGGGCGATCATAGGCAAAGCGTGTTAATGAACTCTAACGATGGCCTGACCAAGTGGCCGGTCTCATCGTGCCCGTGCTCGACCGGGTGTTCGGGGCCTACCGCCCCCATCGTGACCGCAATACTGTCGAAATCGCTCCGAACCCGCATGGTCACGCCCGTGACTTATCGGCCCGGTAGGGTAAA
>JAXDMU010000493.1:0-5094 GCA_034665905.1 Aliidongia sp.
TCAATCTGGCGGGCGAGGGCGCGGATCTGGCGTTGGTCGATGTCGATGCTGACCGGCTCGCGGCGACCGCCGCGGCTGCCGAAAACCTGGGGGTCGCGGTTTCGGTCCATCCTCTGGATATCGGCGATGAAGCGGCCGTGGCGGCTCTGCCCGACGCCGTGCTGGCGCGGCACGGCCGGGTCAATCTTTTGGTCAACAATGCCGGCGTCGCCTTGATGGGCTCGTTCGACGAAGTATCACTTGCCGATATCGAATGGCTGTTCACCATCAATTTCTGGGGCGTCGTGCGCATGACCAAGGCGTTCCTGCCGGTCTTGCGGCGCGAACCGGCGGCCTGGATCGTCAATCTTTCCAGCGTATTCGGCATCATCGCGCCGGCCGGGCAAAGCGCCTATGCCGCCAGCAAATTCGCCGTGCGCGGCTTTTCCGAGGCGCTGCGCCACGAACTTGATGGTAGCAATGTCGGCCTGTCGGTAGTCCATCCGGGCGGAATCGCCACGGCGATCGCCGAGAATGCCCGTGTCGCCGCTTCGGTCGATCCGGCACTGGCACGCCAAGCCATCCAGGGCTTCAAAGCCGTCGCGCGGACGACACCGGAAGCGGCAGCCGCTCGCATCGTCGCCGGCATCGTGCGGCACGAGAAACGGATTCTGATCGGCGGTGACGCCCGGTTCATCGCCGTGATGCAACGGTTTTTCCCGATCAATTACTGGAAATTCTTCCAAAAGAGTTTCCGCCCCCGCTGAGCATCGCCGACGCGGCCCGGCGGATTTGGAGCCCGCTCATGCACCCGATCATCCTCCACCATTACGCACAATCGCCCTATTCCGAGAAAATTCGCCTCGGTCTCGGGCTGAAGCAACTCCCCTGGCACTCGGTGACCATCCCGCCGATCATGCCGAAGCCTGATCTGATGCCGCTGACAGGCGGCTATCGCAAGACGCCGGTGCTCCAGATCGGCGCCGATATCTATTGCGACACCGAACTCATCATGCGCGAGTTGGAGCGGCGGCAACCGACGCCGTCCCTCTATGCGGCAAGCGACGCCGGGACGTGCGGCCTCCTGGCCTGGTCGATCGAACGTTCGACCTTCGCACCCGCCGTGTCCCTCGCCTTTGCCGCGATCGGCGATATGATTCCGGTCGCCTTCATCGAAGATCGCGAGAAATTCTCCGGCCGCCGCATCGATGTGGCGCAGCTACGAGCCAACCGGGCGCTCTTCGTCGATCAACTGCGCCCGCAGCTCGATTGGCTATCCAGGATGCTGGCGGATGGCCGGCCTTATCTATTGGGCGTCAGCCCGACACTGGTGGATTTCGCCGCCTACCATCCGATCTGGTTCATGCGCAGCTTGCTCGGCCCCGATGGCGCGGCGGCCGTGCCGGGCGTGGCACCGCTTTTGCCCTGGGCGGATCGGATCGCCGCGAACGGCCATGGCCAAAAAACCGACCTGCCCTCGGCGGCGGCGCTGGAGATCGCGCGCGATGCTGAGCCGGAAGCGGTGCCGTCCGGCCAGCATGATGTGTCGGAGACGAGAAAGCCCGGCGACCGCATCAGCGTGACGCCCGACGATACCGGACGCGATCCGGTCTCGGGTATCCTCGTTGCGGCGTCGGCGCAGGAAATCATCCTGGCGCGCGACGAACCGGCGCTCGGCCGCCTTCATGTTCATTTCCCGCGGGTCGGATTCGTCATCGGCGGGTGACGGGCTTAAAGCCGCCCGCCATATCGGTCCTGATAGACCGTGGCGTCGAGATTGCCGACGCAACTGGCAAAATCCGGCGTGCCGGACACAAAGCCCAGTTCCGCGCAAGCCTGGCCTTCGCGGATCGCCTGCCGCCGGTTTTCGCCGGCCGGCGCGCAGGCGGCAAGGGCCGCGATCGATGCGGCCAGCAAGATCAGTCGCTTCATGACCCGTTCCACTCTAGAGACAAGATGATTTCGGGTGGAATCATCCGAAATCTGAATCTTGCTTTGATTCAACAAGGTAGAGCGCGATTCAGGTGTCGTTCCGACGCCATCCCGTTCTAATGCCGCTCGGGCGCGCATGACGGATTGCCGGACGCCCGGTCGGCGCACTCCGGGCGACCGTCCGCCACGCCGTGGGCGGGCCGCAAATTGGCGACCGAATTGCTCAGACTTGCGACGCAATCGGCATATTGGACCGTTCCCGGCGCAAAGCCCATCGTCACCGCGCAGGCATGGGCGATCCGGGCCGTCTGGTCTGCGCTCGGCCGTGGCGAGGGGGCCGCTGCGCCGGCGGCAAAAGAGAGCAGCGAGAGCGCAAGGCTGACGGCCCAAGTTCGCCAAGCCGACCGCAATCTTCCTTTGGAACCGGTGCGCGGCATTTGAACGAACTCCTGCAAGAGTTTCAGCTATTGTTGAAAGGAGGCTCCGGTCGCCGTCAGAACGCCACCTGCGCCCGGATGGCGATGGCATCGAAATCCGTGCCGATCTGGCTGCCGAGCGGGGCGCCGGGCACGGCGGTCGGGTTCGCCCTGTCGAATCCACCATGCACCCAATCCAGCATATAGCGCATGTTGCTGTTTACATACCAATTCAGACCGAGGGTAAAATTGGTCTGCCGGCCGCCATCGACCGCGCTCGGCTGGGACGCCAGCGATTTGCCGGCGATGAAATTATCGACGAGACTGACCGTGCTGATCCGGGCGGCGATTTCCCACGCGCCCCAGCCGCCGCGCGAGATCGAAAACGGATGATCGGGGACAATGCCGCTGTAGGAGCCGGTCGCCGGATTGTATTTGCGCGACTCGCCGGTCACCGTCCAACTCGCTTCGCCATACCCGCCATCGAAACTCGCTGCGGCGAGGCCGCGGCGATCAATGTCGTAATGGAAATATTCGCCCTGAAAGAACAGGCTGCGAAAGCCCGCCGCGGTTTCGAGATTGTAGATTTTGGCGCCGGTCACCGGGTTGGCGATGGTGCCGAGTGCGCCGGTACTGAGCAGTGCCGTATTGTCGATGCGCAGTTCGGGTGCGTCGCTCAAGGTGAGCGCGTTCGCGGTTCCGGGGCCGGTATTGGGCGCTTTCAGGAGTTCTGAGGCGCCGACGCCGAGATGAACCGAGTAATCGGCGCCCTGGAAGATCTGGTAGGTCGCGCGCTGATAGGCGCCGAATTGCTCGGCGGTTAGATTGTGCGCCTGACCCTGCCCCGGCCCGGTGGCATAGGCGCCGATCCAGTACCGGTCACTCCAGTTTCGCACGCCGGCGTTCGAGCGGAAATCACCGGCCGCGATGCCGGTTGCGACGACCGAGGGCGTCGCGCGCTCCAGGAACATCACGTCGTTGGAACTCGTTGCCTCGTCGAGCGAGAAGAAAGTGTCGGAATAGCCGAACTCGATCGCGGTATTGGGCAACCCGCTATAGGCAATCTGGGCCGTCTGGATGCCCCTGGGCGTATTGTCCTGGGAGTTTCCAGCATCGTAGATGAAGGCATAATTGAAATTGCCGGCGACCTTGCCGGTCACACCGATCCGGGCACGTCGGGCGTTGAAGCCGCTGCTGAGATCGCCCGGCCCCGTCGCCTTCGATGCCGGGCGGACATCGACGTAATCACCGGCATCCAGATGCAGCCGGCCGGTCAGGCCGACCGTGTTCTCGCCATCGGCGCTCGACAGGAAAAAACGGTTGTTTGGAGTCTTGACCACCTTGGGCGCATCATCGGCCACCGCTGCGGTAACCGGTGCGGCCGCAGCGGAAGCCGGCGGTGTTGCAGCGGCGATACGCTGAGCCTGCTCCGCCCGGATCTGCTCCTGCAAGGATTGAAGCTGTTGCTGAAGCTGCCTGATCTGCTCCTGCTGCGCGTTCAGCAAGGCCGCGAGATCCGTGTTTTGGGCTGCTGCCGGGGCCGGCGCCATAACCGCAAGCATCGATACGCCCGCTTTCCACCAGCGGCGCCGGACGCCCTTGCTATCGATCGGATACATCCTCTCTGAACCCCTCCTGCAAGTGGCTGCGGCCCGGCAGGATGCGCCGACTGCCCGATTACGCCGGGCTAGTCTAAAACCCCATGTGCGGATTATAAAAGTTATTTTAAATAACGAAATATATGCGTGGTTCATGGGCGCGCGTCGTCCGCTCGCGGACTCGGTTGCTGCCGGTCAGGCTTCGTCCGTCAGCCACTCGATCATTGCGCGGTTGACCGCCTCGGGCTGTTCCAGCGTCGAGAGATGCCCCGATCCTTCGATCAGGACCAGCCGGGCACCGGGGATGCCGGTGGCGATTTCTTCGGCCTGTGCCGGCGGGGTCAGCGCGTCCGCATCGCCGCACAGCATCAGGGTCGGCACCTGGATCGCGGCCAGCGATGGCCGGCTGTCGATGCGGCCGAGGATCGCCTGCTGCTGGCGCAGGAACGCCGCTTGCCCGATCCGTTCGGCCATTTCTGTCACCATGCCGGTGAAGGGCGGGACCAGATGCTTCTCGTGCAGCAGCAGCGGCAGCAGGCGCGGCGTTACACCCTTGAAGCTGCCGATCTGCGCCAGTTCGATCAGCCCGAGCCGCCGTGCCCGCTGCGCGTCGCTGTCGGCGCGCGCACTGGTGTCCAGCAAGGCCAGGCGGCTGACCCGCTCAGGCGCACGGCGCATAATTTCGAATGCGACATAACCGCCCATCGACAGCCCGGCCAGCGCGAAGCGGGCCGGGGCCGCCGCAAGCACGCTTTCGGCCAGCGCGGCCATCGTGTCGGCACCGGTCAGATCGGCGACCCGAGGATCGGCAAATTCTGCGAGTGCCGAAAGCTGATACTGCCACAAGGCCGCGTCGCACAGCAGTCCCGGTAGCAGGATCAGCGGCGTTTTGCCCGTCATCAAGATCTCCTTCGGCAGCTTCATTGTGATTAAAGAGCCGCACTCGGCGATTTTCAATCGGGAAACGGTCCCGACATGGCTGTTTTGTCCGATTGCGGCGAGGATGGAATTTGACTTTCGGAGCGAATGCGTTCACCTAATCGGCCGACTTCTATCTTGAAATCTGACCGGAACCGGAACGCCCTTGACCGACTTTGCTGAACTTGGTTTATCCCCCGAACTTCTGAGCGCCGTGGCCGACGCCGGATATACGACCCCGACGCCGATTC
>JAXDMU010000494.1:0-2973 GCA_034665905.1 Aliidongia sp.
TCATCGGCATTTGGCGAACTTTACTCGGCACGACCGGTGTCGCGCTACAGGATGTAATCGTCAGATCGCCCTGGAGATTCGAAGATGCCACATACGGCTGCGGATTTTATGGCTGAAACCCTGGCTCAGGCCGGTGTGAAACGTGTTTACGGAGTCGTCGGTGACTCGCTCAATGGTTTCACCGAAGCGCTTCGGCGGCTGAAGACGATCGAATGGATCCATATGCGGCACGAAGAGGGTGGCGCCTTCGCGGCCGGAGCGGAGGCGCATCTAACGGGCGAATTGGCCGTCTGCGCCGGGAGCTGCGGCCCGGGTAATCTCCATCTCATCAACGGGCTGTTCGACTGCCATCGCAGCGGCGTACCGGTGCTCGCCATCGCAGCGCATATCCCCAGCAGCGAGATCGGCCTCGACTATTTCCAGGCGACGCATCCCGAGAGACTGTTCAAGGAATGCAGCCACTACGTCGAGTTGGTCTCGCATCCGGATCAGTTGCCGCAGATCCTGAACCGCGCGATCCGCGTCGCTGTCGCGAAACGCGGCGTCGCCGTCGTCGTCATTCCGGGCGACATCGCGCTCAGACCGGTAAATGCAAAAGTGCCCGCATGGCTCTTCCCCAATCCGCCGGTGCTGCGCCCGAGCGATGGCGATGTCGCGCGTCTGGCAGCGCTGCTGAACGGGGCGGGCCGCGTCACCTTGATGTGCGGGGCGGGCTGCGCCGGTGCCCATACGGAGGTCGTGGAACTGGCGCGGCGGCTAAGGGCACCGATCGTGCATTCCCTGCGCGGCAAGGAGTTTATCGAATACGACAATCCCTATGATGTCGGCATGACCGGCCTGGTGGGATTTGCGTCCGGCTATGCGGCGATGAAGGATTGCGACGCGCTGCTGCTGCTCGGCACCGATTTTCCCTATCGGCAATTCTACCCGGACGCCGCGCGCATTGCGCAGATCGACGTCCGGCCCGAAGCGCTCGGCAACCGCTGCCCGCTCGATCTCGGCGTCCTGGGCGATATCAAGGCAACATTGGAACTGCTGCTTCCGGCCCTGACCGAAAAAACCGATGCCAGCCATCTCGACGATGCCCTGGCCGATTACGGCAAGGCGCGGCGCAGCCTCGACGCCTTGGCGGAGAGCGGCCCGAACAGTAATATCATCCACCCGCAATACGTCACGCGGCTGGTCAGCGAGTTGGCGGCAGAGGATGCGATCTTCACCTGCGACGTCGGGACGCCGGTCGCCTGGGCGGCGCGTTACCTCAAGGTCAATGGCAAACGCCGGCTCATCGGTTCGTTCAATCACGGCTCCATGGCGAATGCGATGCTCCACGCCATCGGGGCGCAGGCGGCGTTTCCCAAGCGGCAAGTCGTGTCGATGTCCGGCGATGGCGGGTTCGCGATGATGATGGGCGACTTCATCACGCTTACCCAGATGGGGTTGCCGGTAAAGGTGATCCTGCTCAACAACGGCACGCTCGGCTTCGTCGAAATGGAGATGAAGGCGGGTGGCTTCCTCGACGTCGGCTGCAATCTCAAAAACCCGAATTTCGCCGGCATGGCCGAGGCGATGGGCATCAAAGGCATCCGGGTCGAGAAGCCGCAGGATCTGAAGGCGGCATTGAGCGCGGCGTTGAGCCACGACGGCCCGGCCCTGGTCGACGTCGTGAGCGCGCGGCAGGAGTTGGTCATGCCGCCCAAGACGACGATCAGCGAGGCCTATAATTTCGGTATGTTCATGATGGCCGCGGTTCTGGATGGCAGGGGACGTCAGTTGATCGACCTGGCCAAGGTCAATCTCACGCGCTGAGGCACCTGACCGTAATGCAAGGAGGCCCCGCCATGGACCTCACCGCTTTATTTCTGTCCCGTGTGCAGTTTGCGTTCGGCGAAACATCTGATAGTGGCGCGGATCGCGTTCGGGGCCAGATTTCAAGCGCCCGACATTTCATCGGACCATTCTCTCAAACACTGGTGTTTCCCGACAGAGCACCCATGCCGCCAAACGCTAACATATGGCGCTTGGGCTGCCTCTCATCGGCGGCGGGCGGCCAGCATCAGCAGCGGGGCGGCGCTTTGCGGGCCGGTCGATGATGGAGATTCGTGATCTCAAATATCTGACGGCATCGGCCAGCGCCGGTAATTTCGGCCGGGCGGCCAAGGCGCTCGGGCTCAACACCTCGACCATCAGCCGCCGGATCGGCCAGCTTGAGGACGACCTCGGCGTGACGCTCTTCGAGCGTGGACGATCGGGTGTCCGCCTGACCGCCGGCGGTCGGGCGATCATGCCGCATGTCAGGCGCGCGCTTGCCGAGTTGGACGCAATCGAGCGCTCGGGGCTTCAGAACGGCACCGGCGGGGTCGGCCATATCCGCCTGGGCGTCCGGATGCCGCCGATCGGCGAACCGGTCGGCGGCCTGCTGGCCAACTGGCGCGAACGGCATCCGAAGGTCATGCTGACGATCGTCGAGATGAACGAACGCGACATCCAGGCGGCGCTGACGGGTCATCATTTGGATGTGGCACTGATGCCGAGCCACACCGTGTGGCCCCATGCGGCGTCGCAATTGCTCTACCGCGAGAAGATGGTTGCCGCGGTCCCGCATGGCCATCCGCTCGCACAACAGGAGGCGCTCACCTGGGCGTCGCTGCGCGACGAGACAATTCTCGTTCAGGGCTGGGATGACAGCCAGACCGCCCGGGAACTCTATGCCTCGTTCATGGGCAGCGGCGTGAGGTTCGAGGCGCATGCCGCCAGCAAGCAAAGCGTGTTCGCGCTGGTCCGCGCCGGATTCGGCATCACCCTCGCCACGATGAGTCAGGCCGAAGTCGCGTTTCCCGGCGTGATCTATCGGCCGATCCAGGAGGAGAATGCCTGGTTGCGGGTCGAACTCGTCTGGTCGCCGGAGGCGGAAAACCCCGCTGTCGGCCGCTTCGTCGCTTTCATGCGCGACGAGACGCGCTCACTGCGCCTTGT
>JAXDMU010000495.1:0-4720 GCA_034665905.1 Aliidongia sp.
GCGCCTGCGCCGCGGCCGATCGCACCGGCCATGCCATGATCCACACGCTCTATCAGCAATGCCTGAAGCATAATGCCGAATTCTTCGTCGAGTATTTCGCGCTCGATCTGCTGATGGATGATGACGGCGTCTGCCGTGGCGTGCTCGCCTGGGATTTGCAGGAAGGCACGTTGCATCGCTTCCGCGCACACATGGTGGTGCTCGCGACCGGCGGCTATGGCCGGGCCTATTTCTCCTGCACCTCGGCCCACACCTGCACCGGCGACGGCAATGCCATGGTATTGCGCGCCGGGCTGCCCTTACAGGATATGGAATTCATCCAGTTCCACCCGACCGGCATCTACGGCGCCGGCTGCCTGATCACCGAGGGCGCGCGCGGCGAAGGCGGCTATGTCACCAATTCCGAGGGCGAGCGCTTCATGGAGCGCTATGCCCCGTCGGCCAAGGACCTGGCGTCGCGCGATGTCGTCAGCCGCGCCATGACGCTGGAAATCCGCGAAGGCCGCGGTTGCGGCCCGGACAAGGATCACGTTCTACTGCATCTGGAACATCTTGATCCCAAGGTACTGCATGAGCGCCTGCCCGGCATTTCCGAGACGGCGAAGATCTTTTCCGGCATTGATGTCACCAAGCAGCCGATCCCGGTGCTGCCGACGGTGCATTACAATATGGGCGGCATCCCGACCAATTATCACGGCGAGGCGCTGCGCCCGACCGCCGGCAATCCGGACAATATCGTGCCCGGCCTGATGGCGGTGGGCGAGGCGGCCTGCGTCTCGGTCCATGGCGCCAACCGGCTCGGCACCAATTCGCTGTTGGATCTGGTCGTGTTCGGCCGGGCCGCGGCTCAGCGCGCCGCCGAAATCCTGAAGCCCGGCATGACGCACAAACCGATCAACCCGGCGCTGGAAGCAGCCGCCCTCGCCCGCTTCGACCACATCCGCCACGCCGCCGGCAAGACCAAGGCGGCCAGCCTGCGCCTCGACATGCAGCGCATCATGCAGAACCACTGCGCGGTATTCCGCACCAACGAGATCCTGGCCGAAGGCGTCGCCAAGATCCATCAGGTGGTCGACAGCACGGGCGATCTGTCGGTCACCGACCGCTCGATGGTGTGGAATTCCGATCTGGTTGAAGCGCTCGAACTCGACAATCTGCTGGGCCAGGCGGTCGTGACCCTGCATTCCGCAGCCAACCGCAAGGAAAGCCGCGGGGCGCATGCCAGCGAGGATTTCCCCAACCGCGACGATGTCGAATGGATGAAACATACCGTTGCCTGGGTCGATGCCGAAAAGAAGAACGTCACGATCGATTACCGGCCGGTGCATCTCTATACGCTGACCGACGAGATCGAGGCATTCCCGCCCAAGGCGCGCGTTTACTAAACCCTATATCGGCATGATGGCGCCGGCACGGCGCCCTCGGAGGTTCCATGGCTGAATTCACGCTTCCCGCCAATTCCAAGGTCAAGGAAGGCCGCGTCTTCCGGGCGGCGCAAGGTGCCGGACGCCTGCGCAATTTCAGGATCTATCGCTGGAGCCCCGACGACGGGCAGAACCCGCATCTCGACACCTATGAGGTCGATCTGGATGCGTGCGGGCCGATGGTGCTGGACGCGCTGATCAAGATCAAGAACGAGATCGACACCACCCTGACCTTTCGCCGCTCGTGCCGCGAGGGGATCTGCGGCTCGTGCGCGATGAATATCGACGGCACCAACACGCTGGCCTGCCTGAAGCCGATCGAGGAGTGCACCGGCGATGTGCGGATCTATCCGCTGCCCCACATGCCGGTGGTCAAGGATCTGGTGCCGGACCTGACCCATATCTATGCCCAGTACGCCTCGATCAAACCCTGGCTCCAGGCCGATTCCGCCCCGCCGCCCGATGCCGAACGCCGCCAATCCGAGGGCGAGCGCGAGCAGCTCGAAGGGCTGTGGGAATGCATCCTCTGTTTCTGCTGCTCGACCTCGTGTCCGAGCTATTGGTGGAACGGCGACCGGTATCTGGGACCCGCAGTCCTGCTGCAAGCCTATCGCTGGATCGCCGACAGCCGCGACGAAGCGACCGGCGACCGGCTCGACGCGCTGGAAGACCCGTTCCGGCTCTATCGCTGCCACACCATCATGAATTGCACGCGGACCTGCCCGAAGGGACTGAACCCGGCCAAGGCGATCGGCGAGATCAAGAAGCTGATGGTGACGCGCAAGGTGGCGTGAGGAGGGCAATCCCGGTCAGCGTCATGATGCATTTCGTGTCATTCCGCGATAGAATGGCGCCATGACCAAGCCGGCTCCGCCGCTCCCGTTGCAGAACGTCCGTGATCGCCGCCTTGTGGCGATGCGGTTGCAGAAGATCGAAGGCAACCCGCTGACCGCGGAGGATATCGCGATGTTCGAGATGTTCGAGCGGGAGGGATGGAGCACTGAACGGCGCCGTGCCTATCTCATCGCCCGCAGCAAGCCCTTGGCGGCAGAGTGACCGACGGCAATCCATATCTCTATCTCGGCACGGCAACTCCCCGAAACAAGCTCGGCATCCGACGAGCGAATGCGGGCATGCGGCCGTCAGGCGTTGAAATCGGCATCAAACGATGACATTATCGTGCCTGATTGGGAGATCCGGCGAATGCGCACAACATTGGCGCTTGACGATGACCTTGTGGCCAAGGCGCAAGCCTTCACGGGCCTGAAGGAGAAATCCAGTTTGGTCCGCGAGGCGCTCAAGGCGCTGATTGAGCGTGAAAGTGCGCGACGGTTGGCGCGTCTGGGCGGCAGCGAGCCCGATCTGGCGACGCCGCCAAGGCGGCGGTTCGAGCCAGCGTGATACTGGTCGACACCTCAGTCTGGGTCGATCATTTGCGCGCGAATAACCTGGATCTCGCGGCGATGCTTGGCGCCGGAATGGTCCTGGCCCATCCGTTCGTCATTGGCGAGCTTGCGCTCGGCAATTTGCGGCAGCGCGACATGGTGCTGACCGCGCTGGCGGATTTGCCCCAGGCCGACAGCGCGACCGATGCATAGGTTCTGACTTTCATCGACCGTCACGCCTTGTTCGGGCGTGGTGTCGGCTATGTCGACGCGCATTTGCTGGCCGCGGTCCGATTGACCGCCGACGCGAAACTCTGGACGAACGATCGCCGGCTGCATGGTGTCGCCGATGAATTGGGGCTGGCGATGGCACCGTTCGGCGGATTATAGGGTTAAGCGCTATGGACCCCCCCGATCCCCCCGCGCCCGGCCCGCTCGCGCGCTTTACCATCCTCGACCTGACCCGCGTCCGCGCCGGCCCGACTGCGGTGCGCCAATTGGCCGATTGGGGGGCCAATGTCATCAAGATCGAGCCGCCCGACAGCACGGACACGGCCGAGCCGATGGGCGGGCCGCGCGCGGGCTCGGATTTCCAGAATCTTCAGCGCAACCGGCGCAGCCTGACGCTCGATCTGAAACAGCCCGAGGGCATCGCCATTCTGAATCGGCTGGTGACACGGGCCGATGGGCTGGTCGAGAATTTCCGGCCCGACGTCAAAACGCGCCTCGGCATCGATTACGCGGTGATGGCGGCACTCAATCCGCGCCTCATCTATGCCAGCATTTCCGGCTTCGGCCAGACCGGCCCCTATCGCGACCGGCCCGGCTTCGATCAGGTGGCGCAGGGCATGGGCGGGCTGATGTCGATCACCGGCGAGCCGGGCCGCGGGCCGATGCGGGTCGGCATTCCGATCGCCGATCTCACGGCCGGGCTCTTCTGCGCCCAGGGCATTCTCCTGGCACTGCTGGAGCGCGAGGTCTCCGGCCTCGGGCAATGGGTGCAGGCCTCGCTGCTTCAGGCCCAGATCTTCATGCTGGATTTCCAGGCGGCGCGTTGGCTGAACGAGGGCGAGGTGGCGGGCCAGGCCGGCAACAACCACCCGACCGCCGTGCCGACCGGCGTGTTCCGCACCGCCGACGGTGCGATCAACATCGCCAGCGCCGGCGGCGCGATCTGGCGCCGTCTTTGTGCCGCCCTCGGCGCGGAGGCGTTGGCGGAAGACCCTCGCTTTGCCACCACCTCCGGCCGCCGCAGCCATCGTGACGAGTTGAATGGGCTGATCGAAGTGCATCTGGCCAGGGCGGAGAGTGCCGTCTGGATCGAGCGGCTGAACGCGGCCGGCGTGCCGTGCGGCCCGATCAACTCGATCAATGCCGTGTTCGAAGATCCGCAGGTACAGGCGCTGGACGTGGTCGAAACCATACCGGCCGCCGAACCTGGCCGGATGCTCCATCTGCTGCGCCAGCCCATGACCCTGTCGCGCACGCCCAGCGCCGTCACGAGGCGCCCGCCCGAGCGGGGCGAACATACCGGTGAGATTCTGGCCGAATTCGGCTATGACGAGGCGGAAATCACCGCATTCCGGTCGCGCGGGGTGGTGTAGTTGTCACCATTGCCACGCGGTCCCATTTCCGTATTCTGTCGTCCTACGCCGCAATCTCGGATCTCTTCCATGACCGCCACCGACCAGATCATCGCCGGGGTTTCCGGTGCCGTCGCGACCCTGACCTTCAACAATCCCGAGCGCCACAACGCGATGTCGCTGGAGATGTGGCAGGCGGTGAGTGCTGCGGTCGCGGGCTTCGCCGCCGATCCGGCCGTGCGCGTGCTGGTGCTGACCGGGGCCGGTGGCCGGGCCTTCGTCTCGGGGGCCGATATTTCGAAATTTGAGACCGAACGGGCGAGCGAAA
>JAXDMU010000496.1:0-6143 GCA_034665905.1 Aliidongia sp.
CCGCCTTATTTCCGGCCGAATCGAGGGTTTCTCCCAGACACCTTACTTGCCGCCCGGCACCGAGACGTATAGCCCCGGACAGAAGGCACAAGCCGAACACGGCTTTCAAAGCGACAACAAGGCGCTCGCCCCGGATCTCGTGGAGCCAGACCGGAAGCCAATGCCAATCATCGGGCACTAAGCCGTTCTTGACAGTAGGAATGCGCGCGAAAGATGTAATCCACGCCAAATCATGATCGGCCATGGTAGATGGAATCGTCCAAGGCAAGATAGCAACGCAACTCCGTGACACGGGATAGAACAGACAGCCTGACAGCGCCAAACCATGCAGCACCCATGCGGTGGCGAGTATTGCGGCGCTCGCCGCACCGACACAGACGACCCTCCGGCCGGACGTGTGCCGCCACGACCCGATCGCCGCCGCGACAAACACGACCGCCAACGCTACTGGCAATTGCGACGACTTGCAGATGATGGCGAGAGCCCCGATCGGGAAGGCAATTAGCAGGGTGCCGAGCGAGCGATCTTCAAGTCGGTCCACCGGTACCTCTTCTACCAGCACAAGCATCAATAAGAAGGTGTAAATCGTCAGCAGTCCGGCCGGCAGATCTGTGCTGGGGCCACCGACGTTGTGCGGCAGGAGCTTTGCCAAGGCGATCAGCAGCACGGAAGCGCCGGCGAACACCGCGGACGGGCTTGAACCGGAGCGACCGACGCCAGCACCGACGCGCTGCACCATTCCGCTCATGACGAGAAAACAGATAACTCCGTTCAGTCCGATGGCACCGCCAAGCGGTCGCCCAGGCAACGAAAACATGGCGCAGAGAATCAGCCACGCCGAATTATAGCCGAAGCGCGTGTGAATATTGGCCGCGCCGAGCACGATGCGAGAATCTTCGGCCATGAGAATCGTCTGTAGATGATAGAGACCGGAATCATACGGCATTCGCTGCTGCACAGTCGTGCCGACAACGAGGACGAACAGGGCCGCGAGTAGCACACCGGACCAGCCACGCGCGAGACCGAACGTAGCGGCCGCCAACAGTCGTCGGCGGTTGCAGATCAGACTGACGCAGCCTACGATCGACACGCCGAGGCCGAACCATCCATCGAGCGCCATGACTCCATGCAGGACAAGCCCGATTGGCGCCAACAACGCCAAGCCAAGCAGCCCGTATTCGCCGACCGCCAACCCGCCGCGCAAGCCGATCCCGGCCGCGCGCTCCAGCGTCGCAGCCGCCAACCCACCCCAGCCGAACAAAACCAGGATGAAGAGCAGGTTGAACCCCAACAGAACGAGCATTTATCGACCTTTGGCCATGTCGAAGCGTCCGGTTAATGCGTTTGACAGCGCGACCATCAGGGGCGTTCTGCCAAACAACAGGCCCAGGACCAAGCTGAACGCCGGGCGATAGCTCATGAGGAAATTCGAAATTTGAAGAGATACCAAAGCGCTTTGACGCCGTCCTTCCAATTAATCTTCTTCCCTTCGGCGTAAGTCCGTCCGAAGTAAGAAATTCCGATCTCGTAAATTCTCCAACGCCTCGATTTGGCGATTTTCGCACTCAGTTCGATTTCGATGCCGAAACCCATGCTGGTCAAGTGCATCTGATCGAGAACTTCACGGCGAAACATTTTGTAACAGACTTCGATATCCATTAAAGTCTGATTGTACAAAATATTAAATAGCACAGATATGAGACGATTAGCCAAAAAGTGATGAAAATACAGCGAACGATGTGGCTCTCCGTAAAATCGGCAACCATAAACAACATCCGCTATTTTCCGAAGGGCGATCAGCTCATACATACGTTGCCAATCGCTCGGGTCGTATTCCAGATCGGCATCCTGAACGACGATGACAGCGCCAGTCGTGGCGGCGAAGCCGGTTCGCAACGCCGCACCCTTGCCTTGATTGCGATCGTGATAGAGCACGCGGATTTCTACCGCAGCGGTGCGATCCGCCCCTGGGGTGGATCGCAAGCTGCCGTCTGGGAATTCTGCACGCAGCCAATCACGCGTACCGTCCGTCGAACCATCGTCGACGATGATGATCTCCTTGTCGACATCCGGCAGCACCGCAGCGACAGCCCGTAACACCAAAGGCAAAGTTAAGCGTTCATTGAACGCAGGGATAACGACCGACAAAAGCATTCGAAACACCAATTGGCCTTGAAGATATCCTCGGCGGCGATCTTCGCAGCCTACAGTTCCACGATCGGATTAGCCGGATCGGCCGATCTCGTGAAGCCGCCCTGATAGCCGATCAAGCTGGAAAGCGCAAAGTGCGATGCGTTCCCGCCGAACCGTTCCTGGCTTGTGTGTCATGATTTACCACCGCACGCGGCATCGTTGGTTTACGGCAGCCACTCCACCGGTACATTCAAAGCCTGCGCGAGCGTTGCAATGGTCTCGGGGGTTCCGGCGCGCCGCCCACTTTCGAGATGGACGGGATAGCCCTGACCGATATCTGTTTTGAAGTTCAACGGTCGCTGTCTCTCGCCACGCCAGTTGCGAATGGCTTTCGGCCGACTGTCACCTCGGAGAATCGCGGCACTGACCTCGGCGGGCAGGGCGCCGTCGTCGCAGCTTGGTGGTGACATGGGATGTAGTCAGTTGTGCGCACAACCGGTATTCATAGCGATTGCCCTGTGGCGCTTGGATCGAGTCGGCGTGCGGGTGTAGAAGGCGGGCAAAGCCGCGGCGCATCCGCGTTCGGCGGCGACCGAGAAACGACAGCATGAGGATCGACCATGAAGATTGTCTTTGCCGAGACCACACTGCCGGACAGCGGTACGATCGTCGTCGGCGTTTGCGAAGACCGGAATTTGACGCCGACCGCAGCCGCGCTTGACCGGGATACCGGCGGCGCTCTGACGCGCGCGATGGCGGCCAGTCGGTTCACCGGCAAGAAGGATCAGATCCTGCCCGTTTTGGCGCCGGCCAATCTTACGGTCAGCCGCATCCTGCTCGCAGGTCTCGGCCAGCCCGCGGACGTGACATCGATACAGCTTCAGGCGCTGGGCGGTAACGTCGTGGCGGCCCTCGCCAATTCGGGCGAAACCGAAATCTCGGTCCTGCTCGGCGAAATCGCCGATCTGGCGGTGCCCGCGGGCGACGCGGTTGCCCAGATCGCTTTAGGCGCCCGGCTGCGCAGCTACCGCTTCGACAAGTACCGCACGCAGCTGAAGCCCGATCAGCAGCCGAGCGTGAAGCGATTTACCCTGCTGACCGATTCGCCCGGTGCCGCGCGCAAGGGGTTTGCCGCCCTCGACCGGCTGGCGGATGGCGTGTTTCTGACCCGCGATCTGGTGTCCGAGCCGGGCAACATCCTTTACCCCGAGACTCTGGCCGAGCAGGCTCAAGCGCTGAGCGAACTCGATGTCGAGGTCGAAATCTTCGACGAGAAGAAGCTGAAAAAGCTCGGCATGGGCGCCTTGATCGGCGTCGGCCAGGGCAGCGCGCGGCCGCCGCGCCTGATCGTCATGCATTGGAACGGCGCCAAGAAGGACAGCGAAGCGCCGATCGCCATCATCGGCAAGGGCATCACCTTCGACACCGGCGGCATCTCGCTGAAAGACCCCGGCGGCATGGAAGACATGAAGTGGGATATGGGTGGCTCGGGCGTGGTCATCGGGCTGATGAAGGCGCTGGCCGGACGCAAGGCCAAGATTAACGTGGTCGGCATCGTCGCCGCGGCCGAGAACATGCCGGACGGCAATGCGATCCGCCCCGGCGACATCCTGACGTCGATGTCCGGCCAGACCATCGAGGTCAACAACACCGATGCCGAGGGCCGGCTCGTGCTGGCCGATGCGCTCTGGTACGCCCAGGATCGATTCAAACCGTCTGTGATGATCGATCTGGCCACGCTGACCGGCGCCATCATCATGGCGCTGGGCAAGGAGCAGGCCGGACTCTTTTCCAATGACGACACGCTGGCCGCGCAACTGATCGCGTCCGGCAAGGCGACCGGCGAGCCGCTGTGGCGGATGCCGCTGGGTGATTGCTACAACAAGCAGATCGACAGCGACGTCGCCGACGTCAAAAATATCAGCGGCACGCGCGAAGGCGGCGCGTCGATCGGCGCGGTCTTCCTCGAACGTTTCGTCAACAAAACGAAATGGGCGCATCTCGATATTGCCGGCATGGCGTGGAGCAAGAAGGACGCCGCCACCGTTCCCAAGGGGGCCACGGGCTACGGCGTGCGGCTGCTCGACCATTTCCTCGCCGAGAATTTCGAACGCTGAAACGCCGGTTGGCATGGTCGAGATCGGCTTTTACCACCTGACGCGATCGACGCTCGATCAGGCGCTGCCGCGCCTGATCGAGCGCGCGTTCGGTGCCGGGCACCGGATCTTGCTCAAGGCGCCCGACGCGGCCGAAATCGAGCGGCTGAACAAGTTGCTCTGGACCTATAGCGCGGAGAGCTTTCTGCCGCATGGCAGCGCGGTCGACGGCCGGGCCGAAGAACAGCCGATTTATCTGACCTTCGAGGACGATAATCCGAACGGGGCAACGCTCGGCTGTCAGTGCGGCGGTGCCGAATTGGCGGCAGTCGAGCGGTTCGGCCGCCTGCTCGATCTGTTCGATGGCGGCGACGAGCACGCGGTCGCTGCGGCGCGCGAGCGCTGGCGCCGCTACAAGGCGGCCGGGCACGCGCTGACCTATTGGCAGGAAAATCCGAACGGCGGCTGGGCCGAACGCAAGGCGTGAATGCGCCGAGCACCGGTTGCCGCCCGGCCGTTCCACCGCTATAAGGCGCCCGACTTTTCCCATCCCCCCACCGGAGATATCCCAGGCCATGGCCATCGAGCGCACCCTGTCGATCCTCAAGCCCGACGCCACCCGCCGCAACCTGACCGGCAAGATCAACGCCCGCTTCGAAGAAAACGGGCTGCGCATCGTCGCCCAGCGGCGCCTGCAACTGAGTGAAGCGACGGCCGGCGCCTTCTATGCCGTGCATCGCGAGCGGCCGTTCTACAAGGATCTGGTCAGCTTCATGATCTCGGGACCGGTCGTGGTCCAGGTGCTCGAAGGCGAAAACGCCGTCACCCGCAACCGCGAGATCATGGGCGCCACCAACCCTGCGAACGCAGCGGCCGGCACGATCCGCAAGGATTTCGCCGAGTCGATCGAGGCCAATTCCGTGCATGGCTCGGACAGCGCCGAGAACGCCGCGAACGAGATCGCGTTCTTCTTCGCCGGGTCGGAAATCACCGGCTGACGATCACGCTCTATGGGATCGGATCGACCGCGAAGCTGGCCGGCGACTCCCCGCGCTGATATCGCTGCCACATCGTTTCATATGCACTCTCGATGTGGCGGCGATAGCGATCCGTGTCGAACAGCGCGCAGGTATTCCGGTTTCGGGCGAGCTTCGCCTTGATCGCAGCCAGCCGGCCCGGATCGTGGGCCAGCGCCAGCGCCAGCGCCTCGTAATCGTCCAGCGTCGCGACGATCAGTTCCGGCAGGCCGGCCGCCAGCAGAAGGCTCCCCGCCACGCGGGCCGCGAAACCGGTGCCGGGACAGGTCACAAGCGGCAGCCCGGCCCAGAGCGCATCACTCGCCGTGGTATGGGCGTTGTAGGGCAGCGTATCGAGCATCAGATCGGCCAGGCGGTGGCGCGCCAGGTGATCTTCCAGCGTGACTCGAGGCGCGAAGACCAGACGTTCCGGCGCGACGCCCCGCATTTCGGCGCTCTGCCGAAGATTGCGGATAGCAGCCGGGTTGTCCCCCAACAGCCACAATACACTGCCCTCGACCTTGCGGAGCACGCGCAGCCAGATCTCGAACACCGGCGGCGTGATCTTGTAATTGTTGTTGAACGAGCAGAACACAAAGCCGCACTCCGGCAACCCGGCTTCACCGCGCGTCGGCGTGTGTTCGGCGATCCAGCGCCCGGAATCGTTGGGTTGATAGCTGTCCGGTAGACAGACGACTTTTTCGGCATAGAAAGAATGCTGATTTTCTGGAATCAGGAAACGATCGGCGATGATATAATCGATATATTCGGCACCTATCGTGCCAGGATAACCTAGATAATTCACCTGAATCGGTGTTGGCCGGAATGAAAGTATTTGCGGTCTGGCGCCACTGGTATGACCTTTCAAATCGACTGTGATGTCGATTTCCATTTCTTT